>DASTYK010000035.1 GCA_035764935.1 Longimicrobiales bacterium
TCCGGCCATTCCAGCAGCGTGATCTCCTCGCCGTCGCTCAGCTCCTCCCAGCCGAGCTCCCACACGTCCTCGGGGTCGTTCAGCCGGTAGAGGTCGAGGTGCGCGACGGTGCGGCCGGAGGCGGTCTGGTAGCGGAACACCAGGTTGAAGGTGGGCGACGGCATGGCGGCGTCGACACCCGCCCCGCGCGCGATCGCGCGGGCCAGCACCGACTTCCCCGCCCCGAGCTCACCGTGCAGGGCAATGACGACACCGCGCGGCAGCGCCGCGAGCTCGCGGCCGATCGCCGCGCCCAGCTCCGTCAGCTCCCGCTCCGTCAGTGCGCCGAAAGCCCGTTCCATGGGAGGATAGTAACGCGGGTCCGGCCTGCGGACGAGGCGCAGCAGCCAGGCCTGGCGTACGTGCGGCAGTCCCGGCGCGGCAGCCTGGGCCGCTTACTCCAGCAGATCGAGATTGAAGTCGTCGATGGCGACGACCCCGCCAACCCGTCCAGATGTGCGCAGGTACCTGCGATCCCCCGTAACCAGCAACGCTCCACGCTCCAGGGCAACGGCGTGGTACAGGGTGTCGAACAGGTGCTGCCCCAGGTCGATGGAAAGCCGCACGGCCGTCGTATAAACACCGAGGTCGCCCGCTTCCGGCAGATTCAGCGTGTACAGGTCCTCGGCATCGACCTCTGCGGTCTGCGGCGACACGCGGGCCAGTACGCCCGTGACTTCGGCCAGCCAGTGCGGCGGCTGGACGATCGGGACGTGGCCCGTCGCGGCAAGCAGCCACACGTCCTCCGCACGTTCGGCCGCGCCGTCAGACTGCCCGGATGTCAGCGCTTCGACGATGACACTCGCGTCGAGTACAACGGCTCTCACTGACGCAGCCGTTCACGCGCCTGCTGGATCGCGCGGGCAGACACGCGCGGGCGCGTGCGCCGCCGCAGCCGGTCGGCCGCGACCTCACGCTGCGTGCGCAGTCGTTCCTCTTCCACTGCGCGACGCATCAGGTCGGCGATTATCGCGCTCTTGTTCCTGCCGGCGAACGCCTCATTGAACGCGTCCCGCACATCATCCGGCACACTGAAGTTGACCGTTGCCACGACGCCCCTTTGTTGAACTCTTCAACAATCATGTCGGGAGTGTCGGGGCGGGTCAATGGCCGGATGGGACCGTCAGCCAGCCTGTGGCTACGCTGCTGCCGCTACCTCCCCGTGTCCACCCTCCGGAAGAGCACGCCGAACATCCGGACACCGGTCACGTTGCCGAGCCCGTCCGGATCGAACACCAGCGCGTAGTTGGCGCCGCCGCCGCTCGCCCGGAACGCCTCGTGGGACTGGTGCGCGAGCGCGACCTCGGGGCCGTCATTGACGCGCACGCGCAGCGCATCACCGTCCAGGCGGACGCGCAGCTCGGCATAGCCGGGGTGCACGTACGTGCCCGCATAGGCCGCCAGCGGCAATGACGCCGGCACCGGTGTCGCTGCAGATGCGACGTCGCGGCGCGGCTCCTCCGCCTCGAGGAACGCCTGCACGTCGGTGCTCCAGTCGCGCTCCACCGTGCCGCGCGCGAGATCGAATGCGCGGTACATCAGGGCGTGGCGCAGCTCTGCATGGTCCCGGTTCACCAGCACGACGACGCCGAAGCGGTGGCGCGGCAGCAGCCCGACGATCGCGCTCAGGCCGTTGATGCTGCCGGTGTGCATCCAGACGATGTCGCCGTCGAAGTCGTGCACGAACCAGCCGAGCGCGTACATCAGCGCATACGGCTTGACCAGCTCCAGCGACGAATAGATCGAGAGCGGCGCGCGCACTTCCGGCGTCACGATCTCGCGGAACGTTTCGGGCTGGATCAGCGGCCGCCCGTTCACACGCGCGCTGTCCAGCATGAAGCGCATCCACTTGGACATGTCGCTCACGCTCGACCAGACCGAGCCGACCGACGCGACGTTGTCGACGCTGCGCTGCGGCACCACGAACACGCTGTCGCCACGCATGCCGTGCGGTGCGACGACATTCGGCTTCTGCAGGATGTCGGCGTCCAGCGGCTCGGTCTCGTTCATCCCGAGCGGCACGAAGATCCGCTCGCGCACGAACTCGTGCCACGGCCGACCCGAGATGCGCTCCACCAGCTCGCCCGCCAGCGCGTACACCACGTTCTGGTAGTTCCACTGCGTGCGGAACGACGCGACGGGCTCCACGTGCTCCAGCCGCGGGATCATCTCGTCCAGCGAGTAGCCGGCCGCACCCCAGTAGAAGTCGGTGCCCGGCAGCCCGGTCCGGTGCGTGAGCAGGTCCCGGACGGTCAGCTCGCGCGTCGCGTAGGGGTCGTACAGCCGCAGCTCCGGGATGTGCTCGATCACGCGATCGTCCCACTCGAGCTTGCCCTCGTCGATCAGCATCGCGAGGGCCGCGGTGGTCATCGCCTTGGTGGTCGAGCCGATCGCGAACCGCGTGTGCTCGTCGACGCGCGCATCGCGCCCGACCTCGCGCACACCGTAGCCGCGCGCAAAGATCATGGAATCGCCATGCACCAGCGCGATCGCCAGGCCCGGCACGTTCCAGTCGCGCACTGCGCGCGCCACGTACTGGTCGAACGCCTCGAGCTCGGCCGGCCCGGGACCACGATCCTGCGCATGCGCCGACCCGCTGGCCGCCAGCAGCAGCACAGCGACCGCGAGAAACGAGCGCCTTGCACCAGACTGAACCATCTAGAACCTCCACCCCAGCAGATTCCACATATTGAGCGACCACATGAAGACCAGGCTGGTCGCGATCACGACCGAGTAGGTGATGCGCGCGCCGCGCGTGCCGGCGCCGCTGCGCCAGTGACGCACGGCGACGACGATCGCGGCGATCGTCAGCAGCCCCGCGATCACGGGCAGCGCGAGCGCGAGCTGCAGGTCGGTGAACGGCGGCGAGAGCAGCGCCCAGAAATCGGAGGCGAGCACGCCGAGTGCGACCAGGAATGCGACGTCGAGCACCGCGATCCCGACGATCAGCGAGCGCCCGCGCAGTTCGTCCTCCGGGCGCACGTGCCCCCAGCGCTTCCGGAAGAAGCGACGTACGGCTGCGATGATCGTCGCGACGAAGATCACCGCGCAAAGGATGAGCAGCACCTGGTGCAGCGTCGGCGACTGGAACCACGACAGCCGCTCCAGCACCATCATGGGCGCCGAGCCGATGAACGCGTGGGTGACGGCGCCGTCCTCGTCCTCCTCGAACGCCAGCAGCTCGTGCCCCAGCTCCTCGCGGTACAGCAGCGGGCCGACCGGCACCATCCGCATCGGCTCACCCAGCAGCCCCACGACCAGCGCACCCTCCTCGTCCGCACTGACCTTGACACCGCCCATCAGCCCGGCGGCCTTCTGCCACGTCGTGTACGACATCCGGTTGAACTGGTACGTGCCCGCAACGCGCGAGGCCTGCTCCCGGTGCTCGTCGGTCAGCACCACCGGAGGCGGCGTCGACGGATAGTAGTGATCGAGGAACGCCTGCATGAACGCGCTGAAGCTGACCTCGCCGCCGGTGTCCGTGTTGTAGGAGACGAACACGCCCACGCCGTCCTCGGGGATCAGCGCGAGGTCCGAGTGGAACCACTGCGTGTCGCCGCCGTGTCCGATGATGCGCACACCATGGCTCGAGCTCTCGTAGAAGCCCAGCGCCCACCCCGGCAGGCGCGCGTCGTGCTCGAAGCCGCGGGTGTGCATCAGCTCCGCGGTCTCCGCGCCGAGGATGCGCTGCCCATTCAGCTCGCCGCCGTTCAGGTGCGCGAGCATGAACTTCGCCATGTCGCTCGCGCTCGAGCTGATCGAGCCCGCGGGCGCAGCGCCCGTGATGATCTCGAACGGCTCCTCCTCGAACGTGCCACCCGACCACTCGTAGCCCTGCGACATGTCCGCCACGAGCTGCGCGGGCAGCGGCTGGCGCGTGGTC
>DASTYK010000036.1 GCA_035764935.1 Longimicrobiales bacterium
GCGGTGCGCCGGAGTCGCACGGCGCGGTTCCCGGTCTGCACCGCTGCCGGGACGAATCCGTCCCGCGAATGCGACTCGCGCCCGCCCGGCGAGAATGCGGGGAAAACCCGAAGTCGTTATCCGACATCATGTTATGCAGCAACTCGAAACGGGCGTGCAACTCGCAGAGGCCTTTCCACGTTCCAATGGGAGTGGGGCAATCGTCTGAGAGGTGCTGGACCCTTCCCGCGGAGATATGGAGATGGCTCGATCAACCGACAGAACGAGTGCTGCTCTGCTCGTCGCCACCGTGGTCCTGCTTGCCGGGTCGTTTGCCGGCTTCAGCTTCGGCGCGACCGGCAGGGACCTGCGTAATGCCAGCCAGGCTACACCCCTGCTCCTGCAGTCGGCAGCAGCCACACCCAGAGATTCGGCGACACCGTGTGCCGATCCGGAGCACCGCAACGATGTGCGCCCGGCCCTTTCCGCACAGCCGGCTCCCGCGCCGCTCCCTCCGCGCCCCCGTCCCATCAGCACCTGACGCACGGCCACGACCTCGTGGCCAGACTCCCCGCGCTTTCCACCCGCCCGTCCTTGACCGCGGCCGCCGTGACTTCCTATTATTAGACAAATATCTAAATGTGGGATGCCATGGGTCTGGACGATACGATGCGGGCGCTGGCGGATCCGACGCGCAGGGAGATTCTGCGGCGGCTGCGGGAGCGCGACATGACGGCGGGCGAGATCGGGGCGTTGTTCCCGATCACGGCGGCGTCGACGTCGCATCACCTGTCGGTGCTGAAGGAGGCGGGGCTGGTGCAGGCGGAGCGGGAGGGGCGGAGCATCGTGTACTCGCTGGACTCGACCGTTTTCCAGGAGCTGCTGGAGGAGATGCTGGAGTTCTTTGGTGTGGGAGGTGAGCGGTGAAGCGGAAATGGGCGGGTCCGCTGCTGATCGCTGCGATGGTTCTGCTGGCGCTGTGGGCGTTTCCGCGGCTGCCGGCGGAGGTGCCCTCGCACTGGAACGCGCAGGGGGAGGTGGACGACTGGTCGAGCCGGTGGATCGTGCTCGTGCCGCCGGGCATCTCGCTGCTGGTCTGGCTGCTGATGCAGGGACTGCGGCGTGTGGACCCGCGGGCGCCGAATTACGAGCGATTCGAGCCCACGTTCTGGCTGATCGTGAATCTGACGATCCTGATCATGGCGGTGGTGCACGTGATGACGATCGGCGCGGCGCTGGAGTGGCCGCTGCCGGCCGTGGACGTGATCATGATCATCAGTTTCGGTGTGCTGCTGCTGGTGCTGGGGAATGTGCTGCCGCGTGTGCGCTCGAACTGGTGGATGGGGGTGCGGACGCCCTGGACGCTTTCCAGCGAGCGGGTCTGGCGTTCGACGCACCGCCTGGCCGGGCGCACGTTCGTGCTGGGAGGGCTGATCGTGCTTTCGGGACTTCTGCTGCCGTCGGAGTGGCGCTTGTACCTGGTGATGGTGGCGATCGGGGTGAGCGCGCTGGTGCCGGCGGTCTGGTCGTGGTTCGACTGGCGCCGGGAGCAGCGCGGCCCGCCTGACCCGGGTCAGGCTGCGGGGAATCGACTGCCGTAGCGCTCGATCCATTCGCGCGCTGCGGCCTCCCTGGTGAGTGAGCGTCCTTCCGCGGCGACCTGTCTCCGGTACTGCTCGATGGCGCACACCTGCTCGACCATGCGGGCGCGGAACGCATCGTTCTCGTCGAGGAACTGGACACCGACACGGCAGCTGCCGTCCTCGCGGCGAGCCCATACCACCTGGGCCCGTGCCGAGAATGGCGGCTGCACGTAGTCGATGCGGACCTCGACGAGGGAGCCGATCGGCAGGACGTCGTCGGACAGGAAGGACAGGCCGCCGACGCTGACGTCGACACCGGTACGAGTGTGCGGCGACTGGCCGGCAACGCTGCGGATCTCGATGGGCACATCGGCCGTGTGGCGGATGAAGCGGCGTCGTGTGTCGCGATGGGTCTCGGAATCGTGCACCAGGGCCTCCGTGGCAGGGGGCGGCATCGCCGTAGCAAGATGCGTTCGCGCGCGTCGCGCACACCAGCCCGCTCTTGATCGCCGGCCGGGGCGGTCGAATCTTACCTTACCGCAGTGGCGGCAGACCCGCTGTCTCAACGCAGCCGGAGCGTGCCGATGGATCTCACCGACGTCCAGCAGCTGATGGCTCACATGGGGTGGGCGGATGCGCTCGCCTGGCGCTGCGTGCTCGGCGCTCCCGTCGCGCACGACGACGATCGCGTGCGCAAGCTCCTCGTGCACATCCACGTGGTGCAGAACGCGTACGTCACGATCTGGAAGCGCGAGCCGCTGGCCCTGCCGGATGCTGATTCCTTGCCGAAGCTCGAGGACGTGTACGACTGGGGACGCGCGCAGCACGAGACCATTGCGGGCTATCTCGAGCGTCTTACGGCCGGCGCGCTGACACGGGCGGTGAGCTTTCCGTGGGCTTCGGAGCTCGGTGAACAGTACCCGCAGCGCTACGGTGCCACGCTGGCCGAGACGTTCCAGCAGGTTGCGCTGCACTCCGCGCACCACAGGGGGCAGCTGCTCACGCGCCTGCGGGAGCTGGGTGCGAAGCCGCCGCTCGTGGACTTCATTGCCTGGGTGTGGCTGGGCAAGCCGCGGCCGGAATGGCGGCCCGTCCGGATGCGCGCGTGAGTTGCGCGCACTGCCCTTCGGCCGCACTCTCCCGACGTTCCGCCCGCCTCATCGCAGTGACGCCCATACTCACGGAGACAACGACGTGGAGCGCCCCGTTCTTCCGGTTGCCGCCGCGCACGCCGTGCGCCGCCTGCTGCCCGCTGTCCTGCTCTCGCTCGGCATGCCCCTGCTCACCGGTTGCGCCGCGTCGTCCGGCGCGCGCCCGACCGACGACGCCGGGGCCAGTGCGGCATCCATGGCCGCGCCGGACGGGGTGCGGACCGATTCGGTCACGTTCCTCCGTGTGAACCAGCTCGGCTACATGCCCGGAGCACCCAAGGTCGCCGTGGCGTGCTCCCTGGCACCCGTGGAGCTGGCGTCGTTCCAGGTGGTCGACGCTGCCGGGCGCACGGTGTTCGGCCCGGCCCGCGCCGAGCCCGGCGGGGAGTTCGCCGGCTGTGCCGCAACCCACCGGCTCGATTTCAGCGCCCTGGATCAGCCCGGCGAATACCGTGTCGTCTCCGGCGACCTCGCATCTCGCGTCTTCGAGGTCGGGGCGGACGTTTACGCCGGGGCGGCGGACACGCTGCTGTACTACATGCGGCAGCAGCGCTCCCTGTTCAATCCGCTGTTTCGCGACTCCGTGCACCAGCACACGGACGGCATTCTCGTCGATCATCCGACGCGTGCGGGTGAATTCATCCCGGTTGCGGGCGGTTGGGCGGATGCGGCGGACTACCTGCAGTACGTGACGACGTCCGCACACGCGACCGTGATGATGCTGCTCGCACACCGGGACCACGCCGATGCGTTCGGCGACCTGTTCGACGCGGCGGGGCTGCCGGGCGCGAACGGTGTCACCGACGCGCTGGACGAGGCGCGCTGGGGGCTCGAGTGGCTGGTGAAGATGTACCCGGAAGACGACCTGCTGCTGAACCAGCTAGCGGACGACCGCGATCATAACTTCCCGGACCTGCCGACCACGGATTCGTCGGATTACGGCTGGGGCAGGGGCGGCTACCGGCCGGTCTACCCGTGCACCGGCAAGCCGCAGGGACTGCTGCAGCACAGGAACCGCGCGGACGGCTACGCCTCCACGGCGGGCAAGTTCGCATCGGCGATGGCGCTCGGTGCGCAGCTCTTCGCCGAACGGGACCGTGCGTTCGCCGACACGCTTGCACGCAAGGCGGAGGCAGCCTACGAGCTGGGCCGTCGCTACCGTGGCGCGTGCCAGACCGCCCCCGGCGCGGCGCCCTACTTCTACGAGGAGGCGAACTGGGTCGACGACATGGAGCACGGTGCCGCGCAGCTCTACGCGCTCACGGGCGAGGAGCGGTACCGCACCGAGGCGCTGGAGTACGCCGCCGCCGAGCCCGTCACCCCCTGGATGGGCCGTGACACCGCGCGCCACTACGAGTTCTTCCCCTGGCACAACCACGGGCACTACGAGCTCTGGCGTGCCGCGCGCGACGCCGCGCCGGGCACGGTTCAGCACCTGGCCGGCTACTACGCGCGCGGCCTCGAAGCGATCCGGGCGCGGGCGTCGAACAACGCGTTCCGTGTCGGCATCCCGTTCATCTGGTGCTCCAACAACCTGATGGCCTCGTTCGCCACGCACGCGTACCTGTACCGCACCATGACCGGCGACGAGCGCTACCGCGAGCTGGAGGCAGCCGCCGTAGACTGGCTGTTCGGCGTGAACCCCTGGGGCGTGTCGATGGTCATCGGCTTTCCCGCCGACGGCCGCACCTCGCGCGACCCGCACTCCATCATCGCCCGGCAGCTCGGCGTCGAGACGCAGCTCGGCGGACTGCTGGACGGGCCGGTGTACCGCTCGATCTACGAGAACCTGATGTACATCCGGCTGCTCGATCCGGACGAGTACGCGCCGTTCAACACGGGCTTCATCGTGTTTCACGACGACTTCGGCGACTACTCGACGAATGAGCCGATCATGGATGGTACGGGGAATCTGACGTATCTGCTGTCGGCTTACGGTCGACGCTGAGACTTGTTTTGGTTTCACCGCTGAGGCGCGGAGGGCGCTGAGTTTTTTCGCACAGAGGTCACAGCGGACACTGAGTCGGAGCCGGCGTCATTTGTCAGCTTCGCTGCTGACGACATCCCCTTTTTGTAGTTGCTTTCCGATGCCGTGCAGGTGACGAATTGCGATTCACGATGCCGGCCGCGAAGCACAATACAAAAAAGCATGTGGCTCATGCGAAGAGGTTACGCATGACAACGAACATGCACTCAGTGTCCGCTGTGACCTCTGTGCGAAAAAACTCAGCGCCCTCCGCGCCTCAGCGGTGAAACAAAATCACGATCCCTCCGGAAACAGCGACACCCTCACGTATCGCTCCAGCGACAGGTACTGCCGCGCCGCTTCGCTGATCGCCTCCGCTGTCAGTGCATCGATGAGTGCGCGCTGGCGCTCCGGAGAGATCGGCTCCTCACCCGTCAGCAGGCGAGCGGACAGGTTGGACAGCCAGTAGCCGTTCTGGCGCAGCCCCTCCTGGAGCTCGCGCCGCTGGATCTCCTGCACGTGCTGCACGGTCTCGGCGGTGGGTGGCTCCTGCTGCAGCCGGACGATCTCTGCGAGCGCGGCGGCCGCGAGCGTGTCGAGCGAGTCGGGTGACGCGCCGAAGCCGAGGGTGACGGAGTAGTTCTCCCAGGGCGTGTGCGAGTAGCCGGCGCCGACGCTCACGCCGTAGGTGCCGCCGCGCTCCTCGCGCAGCTCGTCGCGGAGCCGGATCTCGAGAACGTCGGCGAGGGAGCGGAGCAGGTGGCGGTTGCGCTCGTCGTACTCGAATGGGCCGGTGAATACGATGCGGGTCATCGCCTGCGGCTCGAGTCCCTTCCGCACGACCTTTTCGATGACGCCGTCCGGCGGTCGCACGCCGTGGTCGATCACCTGCTCCGCACCGGGGCGGGTGGGCAGGGATCCAAGGTACTGCTCCACGAGGGGGCGCAGTGCGGCGGTGTCGATCGTGCCCACGAAGGTGAACGCGAAGTCGTCGGCGTCCGCGAAGCGCTCGCGGTAGAAGGCGAGCGACTCGTCGAGCGACCAGTCGCGTATCGTGGTCGTATCGATGCGGACGTTGCGCGGATGGTTCTGCGTGAGCGTGCGCGCGAGGGTGTCGCCGAACGCCGCCTGCGGCGATGCTGCCTGGTTCGCGAGCACCGCCTGCATGCGCTCGCGCAGTGACAGGAACGCGGTGCTGTCGACGCGTGGCGCCGTGAACACGAGGTGCACGAGCTGCAGTGCCGTTTCCATGTCGCTGGGCGCGGCGGCGCCGCGGATCTCCTCGGTCGTGCCGCCGACGCCGGGCGAAACCGACACGGCCTTGCCCGCAAGCGCCTTCTGCAGCTGTGTCGCGCTGAACGCGCCGAAGCCCATGGTCTGCACGGCCGGTGCAGCCAGTGACGCCGACAGCAGCTCCTCGGTCGGCGCGTGCGAGGTGCCGCCCAGGCTGACCCCGCTGAACAGGACCTCGTCGTCCCGGAAGTCCGTGGGCTTGACCAGCACGCGGATCCCGTTGGCCAGGATCCACTCGGTCACGCCGATGCCGTCGAGCGTGCGTGTCGCGACGACGCGGCCGGCGTCCGGCAGGCGCGGCAGCAGCGGCTCGGCCACGGCGTCGTCGTCCCATGCGGCGATCTGTGCTGCGCCGACGCGCGTTTCGATTGCGCGCAGTTCGTGCGCGCCCGGCGGCTCGAGCCCCTGCTTCTCCGGCATCTGCACGACGATCGTCCGACCCGGCTGGCTCAGCCAGTCGCCCGCAACGGCGTTCACGTCGGCGAGCGTGACCGCCGGGAGGATCGCCTGCACCTGCCGGTACTCCCACTCGATGCCGGGCGCAGGCTCGCCCTCCAGGAAGTGGCGCGCGTACTCCGCGGCATAGGTCGCGGAACTGGTCTTTTCGCGCTCCGCATGTGCCAGCTCGTAGCTGCGCAGCAGGTTCGCGCGCGCACGCTCCAGCTCCGTTGCGGTGAAGCCGTGCCGCGCAACCCGGGTGGCTTCCGTGAGCAGCGCTTCCAGGCCGCGCACCACGCCGGTGTCCGGCACGATTGCGGCGAGCACGTACGCATCCGCGGCACGCACGAACGCGCCGGTTTGCGACGCGGCGCCGACGAACGGCGGATCCGCGGACTGCGCGAGCTCCGCAAAGCGCGCGTTCAGCATCGCATTGTACAGCGACGCCACCAGGTCGTCGCGGAAGGCTGCCTCGCTGTTGGTCTCGCGCGACGGCCGCAGCCAGTAGACCTCGACCCGCGTGTTCGTCGCCTCGACATCCGTGGCGATCACCACGCGCGTGCTGTCCGGTGCGGTGAGCGCGTGTGCCGGGCGCTCGGCAGCCCGAGGTGTCGGTGGCACCCTGCCCAGCTCCTCGCGCAGCATCGTCTCGACCGTGCCCGCGTCGAAGTCACCGACCGCGATCACCGCCATCAGGTCCGGGCGGTACCAGCTCTCGTAGAAGGCGCGCAGTTCCGCAGGATCGAAGGACTCCAGGCTTTCGCGAGTGCCGATCGGCAGCCGCTCGCCGTATGCAGACCCGGCGAAGAGGACGGGGAAGATCTGCTGGCGCATGCGCTCGGCAGAGCCCTGTCCGAGCCGCCATTCCTCGATGACGACACCGCGCTCCTTGCGTACTTCCGCCGTGTCCATCGTGACGGCATGCGCCCAGTCGCCCAGGATGCGGAACCCCTGCCGCAGGAAATCGCCGCTGTCGGTCGGCACCGTGAGCATGTACACGGTCTCGTCGAAAGACGTGTACGCGTTCAGGTCTGCGCCGAAGCGCATGCCGATGCTTTCGAGGTAGTCGATGATCGCCTGCTTCTCGAAGCGTTCCGTCCCGTTGAACGCCATGTGCTCGACAAAGTGCGCAAGCCCGAGCTGCGCGTCCGTCTCGAGCACGGAGCCCGCGTTGACCACGAGGCGCAGCTCGGCCCGCTCCTCGGGGCGCGCGTTCGCCCGGATGTAGTAGCGCATCCCGTTCGCCAGCGTACCGGTGCGCACGGCCGGGTCCAGGGGCAGCGTGTCGGCCGGTGACGACGATGTGAACTCCGCGGGCGCCTGTGCACGCGCGACCGGCACGGGGAAGAGCAGGGCAAGTGCGAGGAAGAACGGCAACGAAATGACGGGACGTCGCATGGATCCTCCGGACATGTGAGACGAGCGGGACTATACACGCAACGGCACGGATGGTACCACCTGCCGCGTCGGCCGCAGTCGCGCGATGCCCGCCACGCACCTTGCCGGAATCCCGGGAGCGGCCGCGAGGCGACGCCCATCGACGCCGGGTCCGGAGGCACACGCTTGCGCTACCCGCGCCCGGGCGGCAGCTTCGCGGCGTCGCCTGCTCCCCCGCAGGCCGCCCCTCACCGTCGCACTGAAGCCATGCGAATCCACCACCCGTCGACGACACGCGCGCTCACGCTCCTCGCGGCTTGCGCGAGCGCCACCGGCTGCCGCGGCTCGCTCGAGCTGGCGCCGAGCGACGCGCCCGCTGTCCTCGCGCGTCACACCATCGATGCGCCGGATCCTGGGCAGCGTGGGCCGTTTGCCGTGCGTACGCTGTACTACGGCAGCGGGGAGGACCGTCGGCGGCCGGAGTACCGCGACTCCGTGACGATCCGCACGAGCAGCGTCGACGCGTCGAAGCTGGTATCGCTCGGTGACGCCGCGGGCTCGCGCAACCGCTACTGGGGCTTCACGCCAAAGGAGTTTCCGCGCAACGCGCGCGTCTGGTATCCGGACGGGGAAGGACCGTTTCCGCTGGTGCTCGTGGTGCACGGGAATCACGACATGAAGGATTTCTCCGATCCCGGCTACGACTACCTCGGTAACCTCCTCGCCAGTCGCGGGTTCATTCTCGCCTCCATCGACCAGAACTTCCTGAACGGCTCGATCCGCAACGAGAATGACGCGCGCGGCTGGATGCTGCTCCAGCACCTCGCGCTCTGGCGCACCTTCAACGACAGCACCGGCAGCCCGTTCCACGGCAAGGTCGACATGGAGCGCATCGCCCTGATCGGCCATTCGCGGGGCGGCGAAGCGGTAGGACATGCGGCGGCATTCAACCGGCTCGCGCATTACCCGGACGACGCCAGCGTCGAGTTCGACTTCGACTTCGGCATCCGCTCGCTGGTCGCGATCGCACCCGTGGACGGCCAGTACAAGCCCGCGGATCGCTACGTCCCGGTGAGCGACGTCAGCTACCTGGTCTTTCATGGCTCGCACGACGGCGATGTCACCAACTTCGCCGGGCTGCGCCAGTACCAGCGCGTCGAGCTCGGGGCGGACGACTTCAAGTCGGCGGTGTACGTCTACCGCGCGAACCACGGGCAGTGGAACACGGTATGGGGCGCACATGACAGCGGACCGCGCAGCGGCCGGATCCTCGACCTGCGCGGCCTGCTGCCCGCGGCGGAGCAGCGTCGCTTCGCCGAAGTGTTCGTCTCCGCGTTCCTGGAAGCAACGCTGCGCGACGACGACCGCTACCTCCCGCTCTTCCGTGACCACCGCGTCGCCGGTGACTGGCTGCCACCGACGATGTACATCACGCGCTTCCAGGAGGGCACGTTCCGACCGCTCGCGCGCTTCGATGACGATATCGATGTCACGACCGGCTCCGCGCCGGGCGTGACGCTGCGCGCCGACTCCATGGCGACGTGGAAGGAAGGTGGGCTGCAGATGCGCTCCGCCAACAGCGCCGCCGAGGGCACCACCATGCAGAACTATGCGGTGACGCTCGGCTGGAACAACCGCATCGCCGGCGACGACACGACGCGTTCGGGACCGCCCGCCCGCTACGTGGTTACGCTGCCGGAAACACTCGCGGCGGACTGGGCGCTCGACGGGAATGCGACACTGCAGTTCCTGCTGATGCCGACCCGGGACATGCCCGCGCCGCGGGCGGATCCGGATACGGCTGCAGCAGACTCGATCAGGGGGCCGGACAGGGGCGCTGCCCGGCGCGGCGCATCGTCCCGGTCGCGCTCACCACGTGGCGACGATGACGAGCTGCCGCCGGTGGACCTCACCATCGAAGTCGCGGATGCGTCCGGCGCAACGGCGCGCGTCGCACTGTCGGCCTACGGGCCGGTACGGCGGCCGCTGTCGATTCGCGTCTACCGCCGCGGAGACTGGGAAGAACGTTTCGCGTCCGACAGCGAGATGGTCCTGCAGACGTACGTGATCCCGCTCGCCGACCTGCAGGGTGTGGATGCGCGCACGCTGCGCGAGGTGCGCTTCGTGTTCGACGTCGCACCGGCCGGAACCGTCATTGTCGACGATATCGGCTTCGGTCGACCGGATCCTGCGTTCCTGCGGGCGCCGCTGGCAGGCACCCGATAACGGGCAACCACGCCTTCCGCGAACGTCAGCGCAAGCGTATCGCGAACCGGTGTACGCGTGACGTGGGCGCGTCCTCGTACGGGGCATAGGCGTAGTCCAGCGCGATACGGTCGCCGGCAAAGCCGGCGCCGAGCGTGAACGGGGTGGTTCCGCCTTCGGGATCGCGCAGCCCCGCGCGCAGCAGGAAGGTCCGGCCAACCACAGGCCAGTAGCCGATCTCGATGCCGCCGCCGGGCAGCACGGTGCCGTCCTCCCGCACTGCCACGGTCGCGGCGGCGCTCAGGTCCAGCGGCCCGACAGCCACGGTGCGGGCCGTGGCGGCCGACAACGAAGCACGCGCGGGGAGGGCAAGGTCCAGGGCGTCGCCCTGCAGGCGCGGACCGAGGTGCTGTCCCGCGACCACCAGCCGCACCGGGCCCACCGCGCGTCCGATGCCGACGTCGAAGGCGGGGCCGCGCACGCTCGCCGCGCCTGTACGCAGGTCCAGCAGCTTCGCGGCGACGGACAGCTCCAGCTTCCATACGCGGTGCGCATAACCGATCGTGGCTACGCGCTCGCTGATCCGCTGCGCACCCGTTGCACCGAGCAGGGCTTCCGCCGCGCGCGGATCGTCGTAGGCGACGTCGCCCTGGTACTCCAGCGTCTGCAACCCGCCCGCCAGCGCCCCACCCCACCATTCGCCCGCACCCGACACCGACAGCGCCATGGCCTCCGGCGACCACCACGCACCGCCCAGCGCGAACCCGCGCAGTGTGCTGCTGAACGCGGGCGCATGGAAGAGCGCATCGGAGTCGGCCGGGCCGCCCGGAAACGCGTTGCCGAGTGCGAGCGCGCGCGCACTCGCGGGCAGCTCCAGCAGACGCATGCCGTAGCGCTCCTGCCCGCTCGCGGATGTCGCACTGCAAAGGGCGGTCGCCAGCACGAGCAGGCAGGCGCCGGAAAGACGTCGCATCGTCGTGGCTCCGTTGGTCGGGCGGTTGGTGTCAGAGTCCAGGGCCGGCGCGCAATTCTATCCGCGCCCGCTTCCCGGCGCACCCCACCGCAGCGGACTTGACCGCACCCCCTCCCCGGTTGACATTTAGAAATACATCTAAATGTGGAGGCGCGGATGAGGAGGATCTGTGCGGTACTCGGCGGGGCGATGGTGATCGGGGCGGGCGCCGGCGACGTCGCGGGGCAGGGAACCGGCGGCTGGCAGCCACCGGCGTACGCGGATACGAGCGCGTTCGTGGAGCGGGAGCTGACG
>DASTYK010000037.1 GCA_035764935.1 Longimicrobiales bacterium
CCGAGACCGGCGAGGCCGACCGTACGAACGGAGAAATCGGCGTGCCGCGGGTAGACCTCGACGCGGACGGGCGTTTCCGGCTCATGGCCGTAGCGCTCCGAGATCGCGTCGTATGCCTCCTCGGCGAGCGCAGCCGCATACGGGAAGAGCAGGTCCGCCTCGTCGCGGTGAAGGAAGAACGCGAAGCGCGGCGTCGTACGCTCGACGTACCGCGGGTACGTGTCGAGCAGGTCGAGCGTGTTCTTGACCCACACGTTGAACGGGTCGCCTGCGAATGCTGCCTCCAGCGATGCGCGGGCGGCCGCAGCGTCGCCGATGCGCATCAGGTTGAGCCCCCGCAACGCGTGCGCTGCCCAGTCTGTCGAATCCACAGAGATCGCGCGCTCCGCCATGCGCACCGCATCGCGGTAGCGGCGCGTCTGCACCGCGAGCTCGCCGATGGTCGTGTAAACGGTGGAGTGTCGCGGGTTGCGCCGCAGCACCGCCTGCACCCGGCTGTTCCAGTCGTCGCCGCGCAGGTATGCGTTGGCCGCATCCATGGTGCGGGCATCGAGCGAGCTGCTGTCGATCGCGAGCGCGCTCCTGATCGCGGATGCCGCGCTGTCGTACTGCTCCCCGATCATCTGCATGCGTGCCCGCAGCAGGTGCGCGTCGACCAGGCGCGGGTTCGTCTCCAGTGCCTGTCCGATGGGCTCGCCAGGGTCGCCGACGCCTTCGATCATCCGCACGCGGGCCAGGCCGAGCAGCGCGCCGGGATGCCGCGGGTTCTGCTCCAGCACTTCGCGAAAGAGCGCCCCCGCGTCCGTGGTGTTGTACTTCTCCAGGAAGAGCAGCCCGCGCTGCACGCGCGCCTCGTGATTCGCGGGATCGCGCGCCACCGCCTCGCCGAGCGCGCGATTGGCATCGTGGAAGAGCTGCGGGTCTCGGCGGCCGAGGTAGCTCACCGCGACACCGACCGCCACCAGGGCGTCGGAGGATTGCGCAGCGCCGCCGTTGTAGATGTCGATGAAGCGATCGAAATGATGGAGCGCCTGTTCGCGCTCGCCCGTGCGCCACGCGAGCAATCCTGCGTTCAGCAGCGCCCGCTCCGCTCCGGCCGCCAGCTGCACCGACTGCGACGGCGCTGCTTCCGGAGACCCGAGCGGTGACTGCCCTCGCAGTGCCAGCAGAAACGCGCGCTCTGCGTCCTCGAGCCTGCCCTGCGCCAGCAGCGCCTCGCCGTAGACCGCACCGAGTGCCGGTGTGATTTCGCCGTCCCAGTCGCGGACGGCCGATTCTGCATCCTCGTAGCGCCCGACCTCAATCAGCGTGCGTGCCAGCGCGGCCAGCGCATCGGCGTCCCCTGCAGCCGCTTCTCGCCCGAGCGCCGCGATCGCGTCCTGGTAGCGGCCGGTACGCAGCGCCTCCCGCCCGTCCTCCTGCGCACGGGCGCAGCCGGGGTGGAGCAGGAGCGCAGCTCCCATGACCAGGACGGTGCGCTTCGTCATGTGAGCAGTCGACGCAGCGGCTGCCAACCTCATCGGGTGCCCCCCTCGATGCGGCGGATCGCCTGGCTGGTGGTGGCCAGCTCGACGAGCAGCGCTTCCAGCTCCTGCTCGTACTGCGCCGCGTTCATCTGAGCCCGGCGGGCGCGCAGCGCATCGATCCGGGACTGCAGCCCCGTGCGCTTTTCGTAGAGAGCGCGCAACTCCGTGCTCGCACCTGCGGGAACGGCCTCCGCAGTCACTGCGGCCGCGCCGCCGCTGCCGAAGAAGATGCCGCGCGCGATTGCAGCGTCGCTGCCGCCGCTGTCCGGCTCGGCGACGCCGTTGCCGTCCCCGTCCGCCTCGAGCAGTGCATGCTCGGTCCGCATCCGGTTGGTCGAGGAGTAGGCGCGTTCCACCTCCAGCCGCGCGTACTCGAAAGCTTCGAGCAGCGACACGCGGCCATCCTTGTCGGTATCGCCTGCACGATCGTTGAATGCAGCGACGAAGTGCTCGCCGAAGACGGTCTCGTTGTCCTGGCCGGACGAACGGGTCGCAGTGACGATGACGCGGTTTTCCCCGGCCAGCGGCTCGACGAACCCGCCACTCGCGCTTGCCGCGTTCACTACGATCACGCGCTGCGTGGGGAACGACAGCAGCATTGCGCCCAGCTCACGCGCGGCCAGGTCCGGACCGGGCAGGTTGATGCGCGTGTCGGCGCCGTCCCCGGAGCCGTGGCCGAAGAACACCAGCAGCACCTGGTCGTCGGCTGCTGCCGCAGCCGCAATGCGGATGATCTGCTGGCTGATCGCGTCCTTCGTGGCGCGTCCATCGACGTTCCCACCCGCGCGTTCGGCCAGCCGGATGATGTCCGCGCCCGCGACTCCGGCCTGCTCGAGGCCGCGCACCAGCGAGCCGGCCCACGCGTCCCACTGCTCTGCGAAGCGCGGCTCACCGGAGATGCCCGAGACGATCAGCACGTGCGTGCGCTGCGCCGCGGCCGGCGCGGCGGTGGCGATGCAGGCGGAAACGGCGAGCAGTGCGGCTCGCGGGAAGCGGGACAGGAGACGTCGCATGATGCTCATACCAGGCCCCAGCGTCGCCGCATGCCCCATTCCGCGCCGACGAGACCGAGCATCAGGAGGAAGAGAATCGGCATGTCCCACAGCTCCCTGGTTTCGACGACGGTCGCGCCGTGCCCGGCCACTGCCAGGTCCTCGGGCAGCTGGTCGACCTGGTCCAGGGTGTAGTAGCGGCCGCCCGTCTCCTCGGCGATACGGCGCAGCAGGTCGACGTGCATACCGGCGTCGAAGTACTCGCCCATGCCGGGTGCAACACGGAACCAGGCGGGCTCGCCGGTGATGGTCCGGCCATCGATCGTCGCCACCACGTCGACGCGGTGCAGCCCCTCCTCGCCAGCGGCAAAGCTGGCCGCGTACGCACCGTCGCGGTCGATGGTCCAGGCGAGCGGGACCTCGCTGGTCTCGCCGGATGGCGCAGTGACGCGCGCCACCACCTCGGCTCCGTTGACGCCGATATAGCGCTCGTCATCCACCTGTGCCGAGAGCCGGACAGGCTCCCCGGCGCTGACGCGGTCCTGTTCCACGGCTGCAATGACCTGGCGCGGCACGCCGTCCACCAGCCAGCGCAGCATCTGTCGCCAGAACGTCTCGTGCGACATGTCGTCGACCGGCACGTCCGCATGCATCTGCCAGAGCCAGGAGTCATGCGGGGTGAACACCACTGACAGCCCTCGGCCGTAGCGCTGCGCGGCGAGCACGATGTGATCGCCGTCGTCGCCCTCCCCGGTCAGCAGCACACTCGCTCCCGGCTTCGCCCGGCCGACACGGTTGAACAGGGTGAGCGGCGGGAGTCGCTGCCAGATCGCGGCCGCGGAGTCCGCGCTGGCGACGAGCCGCGTCACGGCGTGCGCCGCGCCGTCGCGTGTCGGACGGATCGCGATCTCCTCGAAGTAGGATGCGTCCGCCTGCTGCGGCAGTGTGACCGGCAGGACGTCGGCGACCGGCGTGCCCGCCCAACCGCCCTCCGCCAGTGAGCGCGGTCCGCCCAGCACGAGCAGCCCACCGCCGCGCTCGCTCGCGAAATCCGCGATCATCTGCAGCTGGTCATGCGTGAAGAAGCTCGCCTCGACGCTGCCGAGCACCAGCGCCCGGTAGCGGAACAGCTCGTCACGGGTGCGTGGGAAGATGCCGGCCAGCTCGCCCGCACTGTCCACGGCGAGTCGCATGAAGCGGTTCTCGGCGGTGCGCTGCAGCACGACGAGCTGGAGGTTCTCGTCCTCCTCGACGGCGCGGCGCAGGAACTTCATCTCGAAGCGCGGCTCGCCTTCGAAGTACAGGATCTTTTCCCGTGCATCGCGCACGTGGATCAGCATGTCCTGCACGTTGTTCTCGGGGATGCGCTCGTCGTCACGAGGCGCGATGCGGAACGTGAAGCGACGCGCTCCCGGCTGCTCCGCGGTGAACGACACACGCACGGGCAACGGCTCGCCGTCCCGCGGCAGCTCAATGGACTCCCGGGCGACGATGCGCCCCTCGTCCTCGACGGTGATGTCGACCCGCTCGCCCGCGTAACCGCGCTGTGCGACGACCAGGTCCGTCGCCAGTGTCGCGCCCTGCAGCACCTCAGCAGGTGCGCCCGCGCGACTCAGCTCGATGTCACGGTCGACGTGCTCGCGTCCGACGCCCACCGCGTAGACCGGGGCGCCCGCGGCGCGCAGCGCAAGCAGCGATTCCGCGAGCGCCGCGGCGTCGCTTTCGCCGCCGTCGCTCACGACGACGATCCCCGCAACCGGCAGCGAGGCGAGCTCGGCGCGCGCCCGGTCGAGGGCGGGCGCAAGGCGCGTACGCTCCCCTGCGAACGAAAGGGAGGCGACGTCGTCGAGTCGGCGTGCGGCGTCGGAGAAGGCGTACTGGCGGACGCGGAATCGATCCGAAAGCGCCTGCAGCAGCGCACCATCGGGTGCGAGCACCCGCTGCGCCGATGCGGCGCGCGGCTCGCCGCCATCCGTGATACGCATGCTGCGCGAGTCGTCGACCAGGAGAGCCACATGGTTCTGCTGCGGCACGACCGTGGACAGGATCAGCTGAGGACGCAGCAGGCAGAAACCCAGGATCGCGAGCACCGCGACGCGCAGCGCTGCCAGCGTCGCCTTCTGAGGCAGAGTGCGGTGCCGCACGCGCAGGTACGATACCGCCGCGCCGATCGCCACCAGGGTCACGAAGCCGACGACCCAGGAGACCGGCAGCGGTGGCGCAAAGCCGATGCGGCCGGCGTCGAACACCGCCGGCCGATACTTGAAGAGCAAGGCGAGCAGACCGTCCACGGTACCAGCGCGCTGGAGTGAGTGTGCGGGTGGAGCTGCTGTGTCGTCGGGAAGCGCCCGCCATGAGCGCGTCGCCGCGGGAAGCCGCGGCGCGGGTGTGACTCTGTATTCCTGCCTCTACCGAAGGACGCGCGGCAGGTTCCGTGCGTTGACGCGAGCGGGACCGCAGCCGCCCGCCACGTGACCGGCTCGCGGCGGCGCGTGATGGGCTGCGCTGTCGCTCAACGTCCTGCCGGGGCGAAGCGTCTCCTTTACAAACGCCGGGCCGGCGCGCACCCTGGCTGCATTCTGCCAGGAGCGCGGCTGCCGGCCGCCTCTGTTCCACAAGGTCAGCAGACACTCGAGGAGCGAGTCATGAGCCGAGCGCGAAGCGCAGCGGTACTGTCCGCCGTTCTCTCCCTTTTTCTGCTCGCCGGATGCGCGCGCAACCCGGCGCCCCGGCAGCCCACGCCGTCAGCAGGGCCGCAGGCCCGCAGCGACAGTGCGGGCGAGCGGCGGCAGGGGGCGCGCCCCTACGCCCGCGTGATCACGAGCAGCGCGATCACGTCCTCCGGCATCGTCGACGTGCACCGCGTCGACGACAAGCTGTTCTTCGAGATTCCGCGCTCGGTGCTCGGTCGCGACATGGTCCTGCTGCGCCGGCTCGCAGGCGGCCGCGGCAGCTCCAACAGCTCCTACGTCCGCTTCGAGCGTGAGGGCGACCGCGTGCTCCTGCGCCAGCTCGACTACGACGTGACCGCCGACACGGCGTCCGCAATCGCACGTGGCGTGGATCGCCTGCGATTCGGTCCGATCATTGCCTCGATGGACGTCGCGACGTGGGGCGCGGACAGTGCGGCCGTGGTCGACGCCACCAGGCTGTTCACGAGCAACATCCGCGAGATGGCGGCCGTCGAGACGCCGAATTCCGACCGCAGCTTCGTGCGCCACGCGTTCGCGACGCCGACCAGCATCGAGATCGATGCCGTGCAGACTGGCAACGCGCCACGCCCGACCGGTCCGTTTGCGCCGCCGCCCGAGCCCGGCGAGGACCGGCGGCCGGAGACCGTGAGCGCCAACGTGCACTGGTCGTTCCGCGTGCTGCCGGCCGAGCCGATGATGCCGCGTCTCTGGGACGCGCGCGTCGGCTACATCTCCATCTCCATCTTCGACTACTCACGCCCCGAGCATCGCGCCGAGCAGCGACGCTACATCCGCCGCTTCCGGCTCGAGAAGCAGAATCCTACCGCCGCCGTGTCCGAGCCGGTCGAGAAGATCGTTTTCTGGATCGACCCGGCGACGCCCGAGTGGCTGCAGCCCTGGGTGAAGCGGGGCGTGGAGGACTGGCTCCCTGCATACGAGGGTGCAGGCTTCCGCAACGCCATCGAGGCGCGGGTCGCACCGGCAGAGGACGCGGACTCGCTCTTCTCGATCTACTCGGCGAACAACTCGGTCGTTTACTGGCGCCCGTCGGAGGTGCAGAACGCGACCGGCGGCCAGGTGGTCGACCCGCGCACGGGCCAGATCCTGAAGGCCGAGGTCAACATGTACCACAACGTGATGAACCTGCTGCGCAACTGGTACTTCACGCAGGTCGGACCGCTCGATCCCCAGGCCCGGGCACTGCCGCTGCCGGACTCGCTCATGGGGGAGCTGGTGCGCTACGTCGTCGCACACGAGGTCGGTCACGCGATCGGCTTCCCACACAACATGAAGGCCAGCTCGATGTATCCGACGGACAGCATCCGCAGCGAAAGCTTCCTCCGCCGCATGGGCGGGCACGTCGCAACGCTGATGGACTATTCGCGCTTCAACTACGTCGCGCAGCCGGAGGACAGCATCCCGCCCGAGCTGCTCGTGCCGGGAATCGGGCCGTACGACAGGTTCGCCATCATGTGGGGCCACACACCGATCGACGGAGCGCGCACGCCCGACGAGGAGCGGCCGACGCTGGACCGCTGGGCGCGCATGCAGGACACGGTTCCGTGGTTCCGTTTCTCGACGGTGGATGCGCCGAATGACCCGGGCAACATCACCGAAGCCGTCGGCGACGCGGACGCCGTGCAGGCCAGCGAGCTGGGGCTGCGCAACCTGCGCCGCGTCGTGGACATGCTGCTCGACGTCGCGGAGCGGCCCGGTCGCGATTACGCGCTGCTGGACGAGCTGTACGGCAACGCGATCTCGCAGTGGGGCCGCTACAACGGTCACGTCGCCGCGATCGTGGCAGGTGCAGAAACGCAGGAGCGCTACGGCACCGGCCGCCGTTTCGAACCGGTACCGCGCGAGCGGCAGCGCGATGCCATGCGGTTCCTCGCCGCGAATGCGTTCCGTGTGCCGCAATGGTTCGTGGACGACGAGATCCTCTTCCGCATCGAGGCGGAGGGCCACGTCGATCGCATCCGGCAGGCGCAGGCCGGCGTCCTCGGCACGCTGCTGAACGAGTTCCGCATCCGGCGCCTCGCCGAGTACGAGGCACTGCTGCCCGCGGGACAGGCGTACACGGTGGGCGACATGATGGAAGATCTGCGTGCAGGCGTCTGGAGCGAGCTGTCACAGAACCGCGTGAGCATCGACGTGTACCGCCGCAACCTGCAGCGTGCACACATCGAGGCGCTGAACACACTGCTCAGCCCGCCGGAACCGCCGCGCAACGCTGCGCTGTTCGGTCCCCAGCGGCCGCGCTACCCCTCGGATACGCGCGCGGCAGCACGTGGTGAGCTGGTCACCCTGCGACAGCAGGCCAACGCCGCGCTCGGCAGGGCGGCGAACAGCATGACACGGCTCCACCTGCGTGACGTGGTCATGGAGATCGACAGGATCCTGGAGCCGCAGTCCTGAGGCCGGTTACGGGGCCGCGTCCCGGACGCGGTCCCGCAGCCGTTTCACCGCCGCGCGGCACGCCTCGCAGCGGATGAGATGGTGTTCGACCTCCGCCCGTTCCTCGCGGCACAGCAGGTCCGCAACATAGTCGTGCAGCCGGTCTTCCCGGGGATGGCTGTTCATCGTACCGACAGGTTGCGGCATGGCGCTGGTCGTGGCAAGGCTGTCGCAACGCCGCAGGGGAAAACGGTTCGGGCCGGCAATCCAGTTGGATCGCCGGCCCGTTTCGCTCGCTCCCGCGGGTGATCGGGACTTCGCGAAAGAAGCAGTGACGTGTTCATCCGTGCGTCGGTGTGTGCAACGCGCCCCCTGCCGGGCCGTTGTACCGGTTCGTTGCTGAACCGTACCGCGCACCGGACCAGGTGGTGCGCATCACGCTTCGGGGCGCTGCCACTGGCAAGCAGTGTTCCCCGTCCAGGCCGTTCGTGTGCAACTGCATGTCATTTATACTCCTTGCGGTGCCCGCGAGCGCGCGCTCGCCACGCCGCACCGGGCGGGTGGTCGCGCACGTTGTAGCGAGGTGCGGAAAGGATTGCGCGCAATCAGGTGCACGCGCGCGCGACTGCACTCGCGATCTCGTCCATCGTGAACGGCTTCTCGACGAAGCCGGCGGGCCGCACGTCGTCGGGGATCGAGACGTCCTCGGTGCCGTAGCCGGACATGAAGACAATGGCGGGGCAGTTCTCGCGCTCCAGCACGACGCGCGCAACGTCCACACCGGACTCATCCGGCAGCGTCATGTCCAGCAGCACCACCACGAAGTCACCGCCATGCGCCAGGGCGTGCCGGGCCTGGGCGCCGGTCTCCGCTTCGACCACCGGGAACCCGGCCTTCTCGAGCGCGCGGCGCGTTACTGCACGCACGACGGGCTCGTCCTCGACGACCAGCACACGACCGCGCGGCCATGGCGTTGCGCGCTCCGGTGACGGCGCCGCCGCCTCTCCGTTTGCCGCCTGCTCCACGGCGGGAAAGTGGATCGTGAATGCGGTACGGCCCGGAGTGCTCTCGAGCAGGATGTGCCCGCCGGTCTGCGCCACGATGTTCTGCACGGTGGCCAGCCCGAGCCCGGTCCCGCGCTCCCCCTTGGTCGTGAAATAGGGTTCGAAGACCCTGGAATACAGCTCGCGCGGGATCCCCACGCCCGTGTCCTCCACCACGAGGCGGACCAGCCGGTCGCTGCCGCCCACACGCGCCTGCGGCGGAGCGTTCGCGGCGGGAGTGGACGCCGTTGCAATCCGGAGCGTGCCACCCGCCGGCATTGCGTCGCGCGCGTTCACGGCGAGGTTCAGCACGATCTGCTCGATCTGGTGACGATCCGCCAGGATCGGCGGCGCACCGTTCTCGAGCTGCAGCTGCAGCCCGATGCCATCACTCATCAGGCGCTGCAGGAGCGGCTGCATGCCGCGGACGATCTCGCTCACGTTGACCGGTTCGGCTCGCGTGACCCGATTACGGCTGAACGCGAGGAGGTGACGGGCGAGGGAGGAGCCGCGTTCTGCCGTATCGAGGATCACGTCCACGTCCTCGCGCGCGTCCGGAGGAAGACTGCGTCTGTCGCGCAGCATCCCTGCGGCGCCACTGATCGCCGTCAGCAGGTTGTTGAAGTCGTGCGCGACGCCGCCGGCGACGCGTCCGATCGCCTCCAGCCTGCGCGCTGCGGCGTAGCGGGCTTCCTGCGCCTTGCGCTGCGTGACGTCCAGCAGCATGCCGAGCACGACCTCGCCGCCATTCAGCAGTGTCTGCGTGAACTGAGTTTCGGTATGGATGATCGAGCCGTCAGCTCGAACCGCACGGAAGCTGAGAGTGGAGTGAGGTCGAATACCGCCGGCGCGCTCGAGCTGGTGCCGTACGCGCACCCGCTCGCCTTCTTCGATGACCGTGGTGATGCTGCGCCCGGTGAGCTCGCCCGGCGCGTACCCGAGGATCTCATTGAAGCGGTCGTTGGTGTAGGTGAAGCGGCCGTCACGCACCGCGAACACGCCGGTGAGCGACTGGTTCAGGAGGATCGCGAGGTTGGCTTCCGTCGCGCGCAGCGCCTCGCGCGACCGCTCGCGCCGTCGCATCTCGCTCCGCACCCAGGAGAAGATCAGCACGGCGACGACCGCCATGAACAGCCAGCCCTTCAGCGTCTGCGCAACCGCGATGTCCGCGGGGGCGACGAACGCCGCCAGGACCCGGTCGGACAGCAGCACCCACAACGCCCCGAGGAAGAAGAAGCGTGCTGCTACCCGGTATGCGGCGCGCGTGCTGGTGTCCATGAAGGCGGAGCCCGCAGGCTCATCCCACCAGGACCGCGGTACCGCTCACGCTGACCAGCAACCTGTTGCTCGCCCTGGCCGATCCCACCAGCATGTCGCCTCCTCCTCGCGCCCTGTTGCGCCCCTGCGTTGCACGACGCCATCGATCATGTGCCTCGCCGCGTCGTATGTGCCCGGCCCGGGGCCGGAACCGCGCATCGTCCTGCGCAACAGTGGAGAACCTGCAATGACCATGCGCGTCAGCACGGGTGTGAGCCGGATCGGCGCCGCATCGGTCGTTCGGTCGCTCGACGAATCGCGCCCGCGCACTACTCGCGCGGATACACCTTCAGCGTGTCGTAGCGCTTCAGCTCCACCTGCCCTGCCGGTGCGCCCGGCCGCTTGCGGACGTCGCCCGCTCGGCACAGGTGCACCGCGATCTTGCCGCGCGCTTCACGCGCCTTGGAGTGGTACGCCGCGAGCTCGGCGGCGCGCTCCAGCACGTGGCGCGGGACGTCGTCGCCGTCGACGGCCCGCACGACGACGTGACTGCCCGCGTAGCCCCCGGCGTGCAGCCACCAGTCGTTGGGCCGCGCGACCCGGAACGTGAGGACGTCGTTGTCCACGGCCGCCTTGCCGACCAGGATCTCGCAGCCGTCCATCGCTTCCACCGTCCGGTACGCCGGCTCGCGCGCCGCTCTCCCCTGCTTCATGCCTTCCGTGCCCACTGGTGCTTGACCGGACAGCCAACAGCCCCGATCCTGACTGCATGCCTGAGAAACTGATCGAAGGACTGCGCCGCTTCCGGAGCGAGGTGTTCCCGCAATACCGGGAACACTACAGGAACCTCGTCGACGCGGGCCAGAAGCCCGCGACGCTCTTCATCGGCTGCGCCGACTCGCGCGTGATGCCCGAGATCTTCACGGGTGCCGGGCCCGGCGAGCTGTTCCACGTCCGCAACATGGGCGCGTTCGTTCCCCCGTTCGAGGACGACCGCAGCTTCCATGGCACGTCCGCCGCGATCGAGTTCGCGCTCCAGATCCTGGAAGTCGACGAGATCATCGTCTGCGGCCATACCCACTGTGGCGCGATTCGCGCCCTGTACCAGCCGCCCAACGGCACGCCGCACATCGATCGCTGGCTCGAGCTCGCCAGCGACGCGCGTCTCGACGTTCCCGGCACGAACGACGGCGAGTGCCCGGACGAGGACACTCTCCGCCGCACCGAGCAGCGCGCCATCGCACTGCAGCTCGAGCGCCTGCTCACCTATCCGCAGGTGCGCGAGCGGATCGAGGCCGGCCGCCTCTTTCTCCACGGCTGGCACTACATCATCGAGGAGGGCACGATCGACATCCTCGACGTGGAGCGCGGCGCCTTCGTGAGGATGGAGACCTGATCCCGCCTACATGGGCGGGATCGTCAGGTGGATCTCCTCGCCCGGTACGATGGCGATCTGGTTGCTGATCGGCGATCCCTGCGCCGCCAGCGGATCGGCCAGGAACCGCAGCGTCGTGATGCCGAACACCAGGTAGGACGGGATCTCGAACCGCTCCTCCGAGACCGAGGTGACGCGGCCGATCCGGACGCGCTGGCCGTTGTCGCGCACCACGTAGATCGTCATGTCGTAGCGACTCTGGTTGTCCACCGTCACGTACGTGGGCGTCTCGTCGCGCGGCTCGCCACTGCTCGCGCATGCTCCTGCCACCAGGACGAGCGCCAGACCGGCCAGTGCAGTACGCAGAAGTCTCATGATGCGGTCTCCTCCATTGGGGAAATGCGCGTGCGCAGGACCACCGGTCGGCGCGCCTTGTTCATGCGCAGGTTGAGGATCTCGACGAACACCGAGAAGCCCATCGCGAAGTAGATATAGCCCTTCGGGATATGCTGGTCGAACCCCTCGGCCACCAGCATCACGCCGATCAGCAGCAGGAAGCTGAGCGCCAGCATCTTGACCGTCGGGTGCTCACCCACGAAGCGGCTGATCGTGCCGGCGAAGGCCATCATGAAGATGATCGCAATCACCACGGCCGCCACCATCACCGCGATCTCGTCCACCATTCCCACGGCAGTGATCACGCTGTCCAGTGAGAACACGATGTCCAGCAGCGCGATCTGGATCAGCACGCTCGCGAGCGACGGCGCCACCTTCTTCGACGTGTGCCCCTCCTCGCCTTCCAGACGGTCGTGGATTTCCGACGTCGCCTTGGCGATCAGGAACAGGCCGCCGAGCAGCAGGATCAGGTCGCGGCCCGAGATCTCGTGATCGAG
>DASTYK010000038.1 GCA_035764935.1 Longimicrobiales bacterium
ACCGTCAGCCTGCCACAGGTCCGGATCGACCGGGATACCTGCGTAGGGACCCCAGACCGCGCGGTCGCCGCCCGGCCCGTCCGAACGGGCGTACAGCTCTCCCCACACGCGGGGCGCACGCCTGGCGAGCAGCTCGAAGCCGCCCCCGTAGGCCAGCCGGAGCGCGCGCGGCGCCAGCGACAGCACGTCGACGTGCTCCGACTCCACGCCGACGCGCTGCAACGCTTTCTGGAGCGCCTGCGCCGCGCGCATGTGTCCGGTGCCGGCGGATGCCGAGACGATCAGTACGGGTCCCGTCGAGCTCATCGAATCTCCCGCGTGAAGGTCACGCGGCAAAGCTGAGAGCCGGATGTAACAGTGCGTCCAGAGGCGCGTAACTTTCTCGCGCAAAGGGGGCAGCCTGGATAGGTTGCGCCCCCTCGTTCACCACCACCGGAACGGAATCGCAGCGCGTCATGGTCCATGCAGTCTTCGTGTTGTACCTCCTCGCCGTATCGGCTGCCTTTGCACTGCTGGAGATCCAGATCGAGGGAGGCGAAGGCTGGGCGCGGTCGCTGCCCACCTGGCGCTGGGAGAACCGGCTCACGCGGCGGCTGTTCGGTGCCCGGGCCGTAACCGGCTACCACCTGTGGGTGCACGTGTTTGTGCTGCTCATGCTTCACCTCCCATTCGCGCTGGCGATGGTGCCGTTCACCTGGCAGCTGGAGGCGCGGCTGGTGGCGTTCTGGCTGTTGCTGTGGGTGGTCGAGGATTTCCTCTGGTTCGTGTTCAGCCCGGCGTGGGGGATTCGCAGCTTCCGTCGCGAGCGGATCTGGTGGCACGCGCCGAACTGGTGGGGCTTCATGCCACGGGACTACTGGCTGGCGATCCCGGTGGGCGTAGTGCTGTACGTTCTGAGCTGGTGACGCGGCATGTCCCCTCGACAGCTCACAGCCGGCGCCATGGGCGAGCCGCCATATCGCCGATCCTGCATGCGCCGGCTGGCTCCATGGCCGCGGAACACCTAGTTTCCCGGCGTCATTCATCGTTTTCCCGGACCAGGATTATGGCCAGCTTCCAGGGCATCGATTACTACGACATCGACTCACTGCTCTCCGAGGAGGAGCGCATGGTGCGCGACACCGTGCGGGCATGGGTCGACGACAACCTTCTGCCGATCATCGAAGAGGCGTACATCAACCGCACGTTCCCGAGAGAGCTGATTCCGCAGATGGCGGAGCTCGGGATCTACGGGGCGAACCTGCCGGAGGAGTACGGCTGTGCAGGGCTGAACAACGTCGCCTACGGGCTGATCATGCAGGAGCTGGAGCGCGGCGACAGCGGGATCCGCTCGTTCGCATCCGTGCAGGGCGCGCTCTGCATGTACCCGATCTTCGCGTTCGGCAGCGAGGAGCAGAAGCAGAAGTACCTGCCGCCGATGGCGCGCGGCGAGGTGATCGGTTGCTTCGGGCTGACGGAGCCGGATTACGGCTCCAACCCCGCCGGCATGATCACGACGGCGCGCAAAGACGGCGACGGCTGGGTGCTGAACGGCGCCAAGATGTGGATCACCAACGGGTCGATGGCGGACATCGCGATCATCTGGGCGAAGACCGGTGACGTGGATGATCCGAAGTCGATTCGTGGCTTCATCGTGCCGACGGACACGCCCGGCTTCTCGGCCAGGGATCAGAAGGGCAAGCTGTCACTGCTCGCCTCGGACACGAGCGAGCTGGTGCTGCAGGACGTGCGCGTCGGGCCGGAAGCGCTGCTGCCGGAGTCGAACGGGCTGAAGAGCCCGCTCATGTGCCTGACACAGGCGCGCTACGGCATCGCGTTCGGCGCGGTGGGCGCGGCCATGGCGTGTCTCGACGAGTCGGTGCGCTACGCGAAGGAGCGGGTGATGTTCGACACCGTGATCGGCGCGAAGCAGATCCAGCAGGTACGCCTCGCGGACATGCTCACGAAGATCACGCAGGGGCAGCTCCTCTGCCTGCAGCTCGGCCGGCTCAAGGACCGCGGCACGATGCGGCCGCAGCAGGTCTCGCTCGCCAAGCGCGCGAACTGCGACATGGCGACCGACGTTGCGCGCGAGGCGCGCCGGCTGCTCGGCGCCAACGGCATCCTCGTGGAGTACTCCGCCATGCGACACATGGCGAACCTCGAGTCGGTCTACACGTATGAGGGCACGCACGACGTGCACGGCCTGATTCTCGGACAGGATCTGACCGGCCAGTCGGCCTTCTGATCCCGTCGGATCCCGCGGCGGGCGAGACAGCCCGCCGCGGTGTCGTGCGCTGCAGCCCGCCACCCGTCGCCCGGAGACGATCGCTGATGCACGTCCGCAGGCTTCTCCCCGTCCTGCTGCTTCTCGCCACACCTTCGTGCACACCCGTCATGTCCCAGGCGCAGGAGCCACCAGCCCGCTGGTGGAAGGGGAACCTGCATGCCCATTCGCTCTGGAGCGTCGGCGACGATTTCCCCGAGGTCGTCCTCGACTGGTACCGACGCAACGGCTACGCATTCGCCTCGCTCACCGACCAGGACGTGCTGCCCGCGACCGGCCGCTGGATCAACCTCGCCGTCGATTCCGGTGCCGCAGCGGCCATCGACGAGTACCGCGCCCGCTTTCCACGCGCCATCGATGAGCGCACCCGCAACGACACCACGTTCGTTCGCCTGGCAACCGCTTCGGAGTATCGCTTCACGCTCGAGGAGCCGAACGTCTTCCTGGTGCTGCCCGGCCAGGAGATCACGCAGCCGACCGAGGCCGGCCCGGTCCACGTCGGAGCGTGGAACCTGACCGGCACCATCGCACGCGTGAACGACGCGTCACCGCGGGAGATCATTCGCGCCAACGTACGGGCCGTGCAGGAGCAGGCTGCGCAGTCGGGCCGGGTCGCTGCAGCACAGCTGAACCATCCCAACTACGGTGGCGCCCTCACCGCCGAGGACCTGGTCACCACACCGGGGCTCCGCCTCTTCGAGGTCTACAACGGCAGGCCGGACGCCGCCAACGCGGGCGATTCCACACGCGTCGGCACCGAGCGCATGTGGGACATCGCGCTGGCCGGCCGGCTCGCGCGCGGACTTCCGCCCATCTGGGGCACGGCAGCCGACGATGCTGCCGATTATCACACGACGTCTGACTCGGCACGCATCCCGGGCCGCGCATGGATCGTTGCGCGTGCGCCCGCACTGACACCGGACGCGATCATGCGCGCGGTGCTGCAGGGCGACTTCTACGCGAGTACCGGCGTCGAGCTGGAGGATATCACGCGCACGCGGCAGCGCGTCGCGTTGCAGATCCAGGAGGAGCCGGGCGTCACCTACACGACTGAGTTCATCGGCACACGCAAGAGCGCCGACGTCATCGGCGCCGAACGGCATGACACGGCGGGACGGGCGCTCACACGTGCCTATGGGGACGACATCGGTGAGGTGCTCGCCGTGGAGCACGGCCCGACCCCGTCGTACGAACCGGTGGGCGACGAGCTGTACGTGCGCGCACGCGTCACGTCGTCCAGGTCGAAGGCGGATGCGGCTGTCGCGGGCGAGCACGAGATGGCCTGGACGCAGCCCGTCGTCATCGCGCGGCCCGAGGCGGCCGACTCGACCTTTACCGTCGTCACGCTGAACCTCTGGCACGACCAGCGCGACTGGCCGGCGCGCATGGAAGCGATCGTCGCAGAGCTGCGGCGCATCGAGCCGGACGTGATCGCGCTGCAGGAAGTGCTGCAGCACGACAGCCTGCCGAACCAGGCAATGGACATTGCGCGCAGCATCGGATACGACTGGTACTTCGCATCGGTCGACAGCGCGCAGCGCACACGCCGCTTCGGCAATGCGATCCTGACGAGGCACCCGGTCCTGGTGCGCAGCTGGATCGCCCTCGAGCCGCTGAACGACTATCGCAATGCAGCGCACGTGCGGGTCGTGATCGGTGGCCGGGACGTGGACGTGTACGCGACGCACCTGCACCACACCCAGGAGGGCGACTCCATCCGCGCCGCCCAGGCAGCGCACCTGGGGCGGTTCATCTCCCGCACGCGCGGCGACGGGCCGCTCGTCGTCGCCGGCGACTTCAATGCCCCCGCGGACGCACCGTCGCTCGCAGCACTGCGCAGCGCACTGACGGATGCGTACGGCACGCTGAATCCAGGCGCGGATACGGTGAGTACCCTGGTCACCGAGCTCGGCCACCGGCCGGTGCGCATCGATCACGTGCTCGTCGACGCGGCAGCGCTCACGCCCGTGTCGGCCGAACTCATACTCGATCAGCCCGTCGACGGGATGTGGCCGTCCGATCATGTGGGTGTGCTCGTGCGGCTGCGGTTCGCGGACGACACGCCGAAGTAGCCCGCCACATGCCGCGCACGTGCATGCGCGGCACACCTGTCCGTTCTGAGCCGGTCGCACTCCGCGAAATCGGCGTACACAGCGTTCCAGTCCTGCCTGATCGCGCACCCGCGCAGTCCGACCGGCTCGAGTGGCAGTTCGTCTCAACGTGGGTAGCTGCCGCTCATTCCTGTCCCACCCGGAACCGCTGAAACACGCTCGTTTCCGAGCGAACTCCATGTGACGTAAAGCCGTCGCGATCGTCCGCGCGCGTGGTACGTCGATTGACCCTCGGGCCTGCGCTGACATCGCCGGCACCGGCCGGTCATGTACAGCGAACGCACAGACAGGGAGGCGCAAATGCACGCGCTCGAGAAATTCCTGAAAGCGGCCGCATGGTGGAGTCTGCCCGCAGTCGCGGTCCTGGCGCTGGGCCTCATGACGAGCGCCTGCGTCGATGATGCGACTGGTCCGCTCGGGCCGGATCAGATTGCCACGTTGAAGTACGGGCCGCCGGATGGCGGGAATGGTGGCGGCGGCGGCAAGGGTGGTGGCGGAGGGGGCGGTGGGAAGAAGGGGGACATCTACGCCGAGCTGGTCTACCTGTACCGCGCCGTGGATGGCCGTCCGATCATGAAGGAGTTCGGAACGGAGGCCTGCCTGCAGCCGATTGCTTACCAGGCGTTCGATGGCGGAACCGAGGTAACGAACCCCGTCGACGGCAAGCAGGTCTGGCTCATCCCGCTGGTTGGCGACCAGGTGGTGCCTGCAGCGGAAGAGGAGGAGGAAGAGGCGCCGTGCGATGTCGACCCGGCATATCTCGACTACGTGCGGGAGGTGGAGATGAGCCGGCTCAGCATGGCTCGCTCACCGAAGGTATACGATCGCGCGCTGAACGAGGTGCTCAACAAGCTCCGCTTCGCGGGCGCCGTGCTGCTCGATCCGGCAGGCCGGCTCGAAGTCGATGGCATCGCGATCGATGCGCCGGCGGAGAACTACGCCATCCATATCGCCCTCGAGAACGACGGCGGGATCTCGGGGCCGCTCGGCACGTTCGATCTTCCGGCGCAGCCGGGCGCGCAGCACGCGTTCCTGGACCACGCCGCGAGCGGCCTTGCAGGGGCGGCAGACAAGTATCTCGGCCTGAACCTGGACCTCGTCATCTACAGCAACCGGGTACTGGGCATTCCGGGAACGACAACCGCAATGCCAACGCTGGGGAGTGAGCGCGTCAACGGCGAGCTGCTCGGCGTGCCAGGTGAGCTGTACCTCGACTACAGCGGATACGCCTACAACCGTGCGCTGACCTTCCCCGGCTGCGTGCGCGGCTACCAGCTCGTGGACGGTGTGCCCGTGCTGTTCCAGGCCAAACTGATGGACGAGGTGTTCGGCGGACAGGACTTCACGGGGAGCAACGTCTACGGTTTCGCACAGCGCGCGGATGACGCACGTGCCGTGATCGCATTCACGCATGACCTCCTGACCGTCCTTGCCGTGGACCGGATCGGCGAAAGCGTGGTGTGCACGCCAGACGAGTAGCAGACAGTGCAGGAGATCAGCCTGTAACCCCGTCACGGGGACGTGACGGGCGCCGCAGCGGTGGCGGGTGCTCCGTGTCGGCCCACCGTCGCTGCGGCATCAGGAGGCGACATGAGGATGCATTACAGCATGGGGCTCCTGCTCGGGGTCGTTGCACTCGTGCCTGCGTGCAGGGAAAGCCCGACCGAGCCACAGCTTGCACCGGTTGCGCTCTTTGCCACCCGGGTGCAGGGCCCGGTGTGCAACGGTGCACAGGCGACGCTCTGGGCCGGCATGCCGGAGGAGCTGATCCCGGACGGCGCGATCGTGCGGCTGCGCGAGCACGGCGGCGCATGGGACATCCGCGGCACCGCCAGTCGTGACGTCATCGTGGGGTCGGACGGCTCCGACCGCCTGCGCGGCCGGGGCGGCAATGACCTGATCTGTGCAGGCGAAGGGGACATCGTGTGGGGCAATGAAGGAAACGATCACATCGTCGCTCATGGTGCTGCATTCATGCGCGGCGGCGCCGGCAACGACCGCATCATCGGTGGAGCTGGAGACGACCGCATGCTGGGCGGGCCCGGCAACGACGTGCTCTTCGGCGGACCGGGCAGCGACTTCTTCGGCGGCTGCGGCGGCCACGACGTCGCACAGGACTTCGACTCCACACGCGACCACTTCAGCGGCAGCGTCGAGACAGGTATTCCTGCGGGCACCCCTCACGAGGACATGCCGCAGGATGAAGACGGCTGCAGTGGCGGCGGCGATCACGACGAGGGTGGCTGCGGCGGCAGCGGCGGTGATCACGAAGACGGCGGGGACCACGAGGACGGTGGCTGCGGTGGTGGCGGAGAGCACGATGAGGTACCCGCCCGCTGAGCCCGCGGGCGCGCTCCAGGCATCCCCGCTCCGGCGCGCAGCTTGCACATATCACATGCCGACAACGGTTACCCGGAACAGGAGCAGGCATATGAAAGCACGCGACATCATGACGGCCAACCCCCAGTGCGTCACGCGCGAAGACATGCTCAGCGATGCCGCGCGCATCATGCGCACGGCCGACACCGGCTTCGTTCCAGTCGTCGATGATCGCAGCTCCATGCGTCTGAGCGGCGTCATCACCGACCGCGACATCGCGATCCGGCACGTCGCCGACAACCATCCGAACCAGTGCAAGGTCGGCGATCACATGAGCACCGGTGTGCGCACCGTGGAGCCGGATGCCGACGTGAAGGACGTGATGGACCTGATGAAGTCGGAGCAGGTTCGTCGCGTCCCCGTCGTCGAGAACGAGCGTCTCGTGGGCGTGATCGCCCAGGCCGACCTCGCCACGCACCACGTCGGGGACAGGAAAGTCGGCGAGACCGTCGAGAAGATTTCCGAGCCCACGCACCGCTGACGTCCCGTCGCGGCTGCGGCCCATGGACGCAGCCGTTCCGGTCCCTGGCGAGGACCGGCATGTGCAGGGAAAGGCCGAGCGAAATCCTGTGGGCGAGAGGCGCTTCCGCACTCCCGCCGCGGATTGACACGACCGGCCTCTCCCTCTACATTTGTACGTCTGACGCGAAGGCAATTCCCGCCCCGCGGATGGCCTGTCGGCAGCAGGACGCCGGCTCCGCCTGCGGGGCGTCGTGTCGGAGCGGCACCCGGACGCCGCACGCGCCCGTAGCTCAATTGGATAGAGCACCTGACTACGGATCAGGAGGTTTCAGGTTCGAGTCCTGACGGGCGCACTGGAAGTGCTGTTTGACAGACGGGAAGCGAGTGCGGATCGCGGCCGGCTTCGCGCCGGTCGAGGAAAGTCCGAGCTCACAGGGCAGGGTGCCGGCTAACGGCCGGGCGTCGCAAGGCGACGGACAGTGCAACAGAAAGCAAACCGCCGATGGCCTTCGGGCACAGGCAAGGGTGAAACGGTGGTGTAAGAGACCACCGCGCGACTGGCAACAGCTCGCGGCACGGTAAACCCCACCCGGAGCAAGGCCAAATAGAGGACGAGGCGCTGGCCCGCGCCGATGGAGCAATCCGAGAGTCCCGGGTAGGCTGCACGAGGCGTCGAGAAATCGGCGTCCCAGAGAAATGATCCGCCTCCGGCAACGGAGACAGAACTCGGCTTATTCGCTTCCCGTTTGACAGCGCGCCCGTAGCTCAGCTGGATAGAGCGCATCCCTCCGGAGGATGAGGCCAGTGGTTCGAATCCACTCGGGCGCATTCCGGGAAAAATCGAAACCCGCACCGTGAACCGCACGGTGCGGGTTTTTTCGTTTTTCGGCGTCGGGTCCGGTCGAGCAGCGACCACTTCCGACCTATTGACATTCGGTAGGAGCGTCGTGCACTATACCTATCGAACGTCGATAGGAATGTTATGAACGAGACACCACTTCTTCAGGGCACCCTCGACCTACTGGTCCTCAAAGCCCTGAGCCTGCAGCCGCTGCACGGGCTGGGGGTCTCCCGTCGCATCGAGCAGATCACGAGGGGAGCGTACGTGATCGGACCAGGCTCGCTTTTCCCGTCGCTGCACCGGCTGGAGCAACGCGGCTGGCTGATCGCGACCGAGGGGCCGTCGGAGAACAAGCGTCGGGCGAAGTACTACCGGCTCACCGCCGCGGGCCGGCGCCAGCTCGAGCGCGAGTCCAGTTCGTGGGCGCGTGTGGTCGAAGCGATGCGTCTGGCCCTTGAATCGAGCTGACCGTGCGCGTACTCGCGACTCTGCGGAGCCTGTGGTTCACGCTCGTGCGGAGAGGGCGCGCCGAGCAATCGCTCGACGAAGAAGTGGGCGAATACGTCGATCTCCTCACTGCAGAGTACGCGGCTGCGGGGATGGCGCCCGATCGCGCGCGCCGCCGTGCGCTCATCGACACAGGCGGCGTCGAGCAGGTGAAGGAAGCAACTCGCGACGCGTGGGTCGGACAGGGCCTCACCACATTCGTGCGCGAATTCCGCTACGCGTTGCGCAGCCTGAGGAACTCCCGGGCGTTCTGCTTTGTCGCTGTAACGACACTCGCCATCGGCATTGGCGGTGCTACGGCCATCTTCACCGTAATCAACGGCTCGCTTCTCCAGTCGCTCCCCGGGGTGAGCAACCCCGGAGAACTCGTGTCTCTCGAACCCACCAAAGGTGAGAGGCTGCTTTACAATTTCAGCTACCGGGAGTACCGAGACCTCCAGGAGCAGACGCGGTCGCTTGCCGGCCTGGCCGGATACGACGGA
>DASTYK010000039.1 GCA_035764935.1 Longimicrobiales bacterium
TTGCGCACCTCCTCGAGGCGCGCCTGCTCGTACGCCTGCACCAGCGACGCGACGAGCTGTTCGGTCAGCTCCACATCACTCGACAGGCGATCATACTCGAAGCGCAGCGCCGGCCAGTCCTCGTAGCGACGGTTCGACACGAGGAACGTGCTCAGTGCGTCCGCGGCAGCAGTCAATTCCGCGCGTGCCGTTGCCAGGCGGTTCTCCAGGAACTCGCGCTCGGCGGCCGCCTCGCTGCTGCGACGCTGCCGGTTGAACTCGTCGATGCCGTCCAGCAACTCGCGGTTGAGCTGCACGGCCAGCCCGGCCCACGGTGCCCGGGTCGTGATACTCACCACGCCCGCGTTCAGGTCGCCCTCGACCGCGATGTCCCTGCGCAGCCGCTCGACCACCTTGCGCAGCCGCTTCGCCTCACTGTCGCTTTCCACCTCGTAGAGCGCGATCAGGTTGCCGCGCGCGCTGTCGGTGCCCTCGGGGCGCAGCGGAAAGGCGTACTCCTGCAGCGCGAGCTGCTCGAGCAGCACGCGCGAGCGCGCGAGGCGCAGGTAGAAGTCGATCGACGCGTCCTCGGATTCCAGGCCGGGGATCGCGACACCGAACTGCGATGCAAGTGCGGCGAGGCGGCCGCTCGAGCGGTTGGACGACTGCGGCGCGAACGACGACTCCGCGACCCAGCTCCGCCCGAGCACGATCGTCAGCACGCCCGCGAGCGCACCGGTCAGCAGCGGCACGACCACGAACCAGCGCGCGTGCGCGAGCAGCACGTTGAGCACGCCGTAGGCGGAGTAGCTGCGCTCCTCGCCCTTCATGCGGCCGCCTTCCAGTCGTTGGTTACCTGTCCGTAGAACGCGTCCAGCGTGCCGGCGACGCTGCACCACGAGAGTGCGCCGTGCGCCAGCGTACGGCCGGCGGCGCCGCGCTCGTGCCGGTCCAGTGCCCGGACCGCCTCGACGAACGCATTCGCGAGCGACGTCGCATCCGGCCGCACGACCCAGCCGGCGCCATGCTGCTCGACCAGGCCGGCGACGTCGCCCACGCGCGTCACGATCGCCGGCACGCCAGCGCTCATGTAGTCGCTCAGCTTGCCCGGCCAGCGGCCGCGATGACCGATCGTGTCCAGCATGGGCAGGATGCCGGCATCCGCCGCGAACAGCCACTGCTGCAATTCGCGCTCGCTCACGAATCCGGTCGTGCTCAGGCCCGGCCCGCTGGTCTCCCCTGCCGGCAGCCCGGTCGCCCCGACGAACACGAGGCGCAGCGCCGGGACCTGCTGCAGCGCCTGCGCGAGCGCGTCCTTCACGAGTGCCAGGTCGGGTCGCATGATGCGGCCGACGTGCACCAGCAGCGGGGTGCTGGCGGCGAGCCCGAGCGACGCACGGGCCGCCGAGCGCGAGGGCATGTCGTCGAAGCGGACGCACCCGTTCGGCAGCCGCAGGATCCGCTCGTCCGGGTAGCCCATCCCCTGCAGCCGCTCACCCAGCGCGCTGCAGATCACGGTGGCACCGGCAGCCCTGCTGCGGAACGATTCCTCGAACCAGGTCTCGACCGGCCCGAACAAGGTACGCACCAGCCAGCCGGAGCGCTCGTGGATGCGGCCGCCGCGACCCCACCAGTCCGCCCAGTCCATGACCAGCGGCGCGCCGCATTCGGCGGCAACGCGCAGCGCAGGCAGGACGACGGCCGGCCTGGAATCGAAGGCGTGGACGACGTCGAAGCTGGATGCCCGCAGCCGCCTGATACGGCGGATCGTGTTGTATGGGTCCCATCCAGTGCGGGCCGGGCCCCACCAGAGGTCGGGCATCTCGACCACGCGCACGCCGTTCACTTCCTCTTCCCGCACCGTCCAGCGCGCGCGCTCACTGGTCGTGACCAGCACCACCTCGTGCCCGCGGCGGACCAGCTCGCGGCCGAGATGGAAGGCGCGCACGTACGTGCCGCGCCCCCGAACGTTGTGGTTCAGAAAGAGAAGCTTCATTCCCGTCAGCTTCGGATCCGCTGCGGCATTCCGGACATCGTGCTGCTGCGTGCGCCGAGCTCACCGCGCCGGCCCGTACCCCAGCAGAACACGTTGTTGTCCACCAGTCCGCACGTGAAGGTGCCCATGGACGGCCGGATGTCGACGAAGCGGAAGCGGTCGCTCGTGAAATGCCGCCCCGGCTGAAGGTAGATCGGCTGCGGCCAGCCGTGTGGCCGCGGATCCGCGTTGCCCAGCTGCAGCTCGGCGCCGCGACCCCAGCAGTATCCGATGTTGTCCGTGGCGCGCGCGCAGGTGACGTTCAGCCCCGCCCGGATGTAGTGCACACCGATCCGGATGTTGACGGGGTTCGGGCTCATGTAGCCCTTGTCGGTCTCCAGGTAGGTCAGCCCATCGCCCGCCTCGCCGAACGCATTGCTGCCCCAGCAGTACGGGAAGCCGCTCTCGGCGATCGCGCACGTGTGCGTCGCGCCGGCCGCGACCTGGCGGAAGCGGAGCGCGCTGTCGATCGGCGTGGGCTCGCTGACTGCCAGTGTGTCGGAGCCGATGCCGAGCTGCCCCATCGAGTTGTCGCCCCAGCAGACGACGACGCCGTCCGTCCGCACGGCGCAGGTGTGGTGCGCACCGGCAGAGATCTGCGTCGCCTGCAGCCCGCCCGCGACCTGCGCGACCCCGGACGACGGGACCGCGGTGCCGGTTCCGAGCTGGCCGTAGCGGCCGCCGCCCCAGCAGTGCACGGTCGCGTCCTCGGCGATCGCGCACGTGTGCTGCCACCCCGCATCGATCGCGGTGAAGCGCAGGTCGGTCTGCACGGCGACGGGGTTCACGTCCCACTCCTCGGTGGTGCCGCGCTGCATGTAGGGGTTCCACCCCCAGCAGAAGGCGGCGCCCGCTTCGGTCAGCGCGCAGGTGTGGCCGTCGCCCGCCGTGACCTGCTCGAACAGCTCGGGCGTGTCGACCCTGGTCGGCACGTCGCGGTCACTGGCCGGCCAGCCGAAGCCGAGCTGGCCACGCTCACCCGCGCCCCAGCAATAGACCTCGCCCTCGGCGGTCACGGCACAGGCATGCTCGACACCGGTGTCGACCGCACGGTAATCGCGCAGCGTCCGCCCCGGACCGGACGGGTCACCGCACGCGGCCGCCAGCAGTGTCACCAGCAGCGCCAGTATGCGCATCCTTCCCTTCATCAATGCTTCCCCTCCGACACCTGTTCGTAGATCGCGGCGAGCCGTGCATAGGCCGCACCTGCCGACATGCGCTCCTCGAAGCGACGTCGCGCCGCGCGCTGCATCTGCACTCGCCTTGCCGTGTCCGCCCAGAGCTGCGCGACGGCGTCGGCGAGCGCCTGCGCATCGCGCGGCGGGACCAGGACGCCGCTCACGCCGTCCTCCACGCTCTCGGGAATGGCACCGATGCGTGTGCTGACGATTGGAAGCCCGGTCGCTGCCGCCTCGGCGAACACCACGGGCGCGCCCTCGTACCAGACCGACGGCGCAACCAGCAGCCGCGCACGCTGCATCGCCTGCACGACGTCCTGCGCCGGAACATGACCGACCAGGCGGATGCGCGTGTCGCGGGCCGCCGCGGCCTCGACCTCGTCCCGCAGCGGGCCATCCCCGACGATGCGCAGCTCGATGGGCGCGCGGAGCCGTGTCCACGCCTCGAGCAGAACGCGCACCCCCTTTTCCTCCGACAGCCGCCCGGCGAACAGGACGAACTCCTGGTCGTGGCTGCCGCACCCGGGATCGTGCTGGAGGTGCGGCCCCTTCACCAGGATCCGCTCGCGCGGAATCCCGCCGCGCGCGACCTGCCGGCCCAGGAAGTCCGAGACGGCGATGTAGGCGTCCACCTGCGACGTCCACGTGCCGCGCGACCGGTGTGCGCTCAGCATCGTGGCGACGACCGCGCTCGCCGCACGGCTGTCGCGGTAACACGCGTATCGCACGGCGGGCCACGCAAAGGCGCGGCCGACGCACAGGTCACAGGGCGCGCCGTCGCGCAGCATGAGTGCGGACGGGCACACGAGCCGGTAGTTGTGCAGCGTCTGGATCACGCGCGCACCGCCCCGGCGTGCCGCTGCGTACACGGACGGCGACAGCAGCGGGAACGTGTTGTGGAAGTGCACGATGCGCGCGCGCGTTTGCCGGACGCGCTGCTCGATCACCTCTGCGGCGCTGCTGTTGTGGATCGCGCGCCGTGCCGCGCCCAGGCGCGACATCGAGTTCAGCTCGTCGTTGTGAAACTCCAGCCGCTCGACGGTGTGGCCGTGCGCTTCCAGCAGCGCCGCCTCCGCCCTGTACACCGCGTCCTCACCGCCCGGGCGCTGGTAGAACGTGTGCACGATCAGCAGCGGATCAACCACCGCCGCCCACCGCCGCGATGAAGCGCTCCGCAATGCTGTCCGGCGTCAGCTGCGCGATCGACGCACGCGCTGCCGCGCGCATGGCGGCGAGCTGTGCCGGCGTCGTCGCGAGCGCACGCTCCAGCGCGCTCACCAGCTCGTCGTGCGAATCCGCCGCGAACGTCCAGCCGTTCACGCCGTCGCGAACCAGCTCCTCCACCGCCTGGCTGTAGCGGCTGCCGAGCACGGGCAACCCTGCTGCCAGTGCCTCGTTCACCACCATGCCCCATTCGTCGCCGAGCGTCGGAAACGCGAGGATGCCGGCGCGCGCGTAGCAGCGCGGCAGCGCGTCATACTCGAGATGGCCGGTCCAGCCGACGTGCACGTTCGCGGGCAGCGGCACGGACTGCAGGCTGCTCCGCTCGGGCCCGTCGCCCACCACCAGCATCTCGATCTCGCGCTGCGGGCACGCCCAGCCGACGGCCGCGAGCGCGTGCAGCAGGCGCTCCACCCCCTTGCCGGCCGTCAGCCGGCCGACCACGAGCAGCCGGCGCGCATCCGGGTCGCTGCGCTGCAGCGGCACGTCGAGGAAGCGCCCGATCGCGGTGGTCTGCGGCACGATCGCGATCCGCTCGTCGGGCACCGCAAAGCGCCGGATGTACGACGCGCCACTCGCACCGTTGACGATGACGCCGTCGGCGCGCCGGAGCAGCCACTGCCGAAGTGCCTGGCGTGCCGCGTCGCGCTGCAGCTCGAGGTGCTCGGTGAGCGTCGCCCAGATGTGGACCGGTGTGCCGGTCGCGCGACCGTACAGCATCGCCTGCGTGGTGCGCGCGCCCATCTCCCCGGTCACGATCACGTCCGGCCGGAACGCGCGCAGGCGCGGGATCGTGTCCAGCGGTACGTGCAGCTCGAGCGGCTCGGAAAAGCTGCCGTTGCGCCATTGCCGCGTGAACGACAGCCCGCGCTGAACCACGACGTCGAGATCGCCCCAGTCCGGCCGCCACCCCCGGTTGCGCTCCATGGGCGTCGAGATCAGCACGCGCAGTGCGCCGACGCGCTCGCGCATGGCCTCGAGCAGCGGCAGCCGGTAGGGCGGAACGAAGTTCGTGAGCAGTGCGACCCGGAGACCGGCCGTCACCGGGACCATGCCTGCCCGCGATGAAAGCGCCGCAGCCAGGTGCGCGGCGCGACCCAGGCGAACGTGAGCGCCCCGAGCTGGCGGGCGGCGGCGAGTGGACGATCCCAGAGCGCCGCCGCGATGGAGCGTGCACCCGCAAGCCACGCGCGGCTGCGGCGCGCAGCGAACGCGGGCGCGCCATCCAGCGTGGCCAGGATCATCCGGTGCTTCTGCGACTGCGACGGCTCGCGTCCGTCGCCGTTGGCGAAGCCCAGCTCGTGCGCGATTGCGTCCGCAACCCGGATCTGGCGCTCCAGCAGCACCCTGAGATCAGCGGCCTTGGGAAACATCTGCTGCTCGTGCCGCCGGTAATGCGTGAGCACTTCGTTCAGCGTGTAGCCGTGTGCGCCGGCCTGCGCGATGCGCCCGAGCAGCAGTGCGTCCGCGTCGCGTGCCAGCCGGAACGGCGCCTCGTCGTCCTGCGCGCGCACCAGCGGGAACACGCGCTGCGCGAGTGAGCGTCGCAGCACGACGCCCGACGTCGCAGCCGTCACGACGCGCTCCGCGATCATGCCGCGGTGCGGCGGGATCCGTCCGCTGCGATGCACCGGCGGAACGCGCACGCCGAGCGCCTGCAGCTGCGTGTCGACCAGCTCGAGCGGATGACGCAGCCACTCGACGTCGGGCATCTGCTCGAAGATCCTGGCAATGCGCTCCAGCTTGTGCGGCAGGAACACGTCGTCGGCATCGAGCAGGAAGAGCAGGTCGCCGTCGCTCGCTGCCACGGCCGCGTCGATCGCACCGGCCTGTCCGCGTTGCTCCTGCAGCACGACGTCCACGCCCGGCTCCACGGCGAGCCGCTCGCGCGAGCCGTCCGTCGAGCCGTCGTCGACCACCACGATCTGGTCCGCTGCGCGCGTCTGCGAGCGCACACTCGCGATGCACTCGTCCAGGAAGCGCCCGTAGTTGTAGTTCGTGATGAGGACGGACAGCCTCAGTCCGCCGGTGCTGCTCCTGGTCATTCGAAGGCGTATGCGCCCCGCAGCCCCGCCATCACGCCGCGCACCGCGCGCCAGGGCCGCGACCAGAGCACGAGCAGCAGCGCGCCCGTGAAGGCCAGCACGCCGAGCTGCTGGTGGAAGAGCAGCAGCGCAGTCGCAGCCCAGAGCGGCAGCATCGCGCCGTAGGACGCATCGCCGATGTCGCGCGCGACGACCAGGTGCAGCACCAGGAAGCTCGCCAGGTTGATCAGCTCCGCATAGCCGTAGCCGATCAGGCCGAAGCGCGGCACGAGCAGCAGCGCCGCGCCCAGCAGCAGCACGACGTGCGCGACGTGGTAGATCGAGATGCGCGCGTGCAGCCCGCGCACGTAGAGCGCGGAGCAGTGCAGGTTGAACGCGGCAATGGTCGTGTACGCGACCGCGATGTACGGGTAGACGCGCGCGAGCGTGGTCCAGTCCCGGCCGAGCAGCGCGGGGACGGCCCACTGCGCCACGAGGCCGAACGCGACCAGGAATGGTGCGACCACGAGGATCTGCAGCGGCATGCCCTCGTTGATCGCCTTCATCGTCCGCTCCGCGTCGTGGCGCACGCGCGCCAGCGCGGACGTGCCCAGTCGCCACGTCGCGTTCGCTACGAAGCTGAGGTGCGTCACGATCTGCGTCGCGACGGCGACGAACGCGACCGCTTCCGCGCCCAGGAAGCGTCCCACCACGAACGGGTTCACCAGGCGCCGGAGCTGCCAGAGCCACAGCGACGCGGAGTAGCCCACGCCGTGGTGCAGCATCCGCCGGATCAGCGCGGGGTCATAGTGCCAGCCGGGCCGGTACTGCGCAATCCGATGGTAGAGCAGGCAGTGCGCGAGCTGCTGCGCCCACCAGCCGAGCAGCGGCGCCCAGGCGCCCCAGCCGAGAAACGCGAGGGGCGCACCGACCGCCACGAACACGAGCTGCGCGACCAGCTCGGCCCACGTCACCGAACGGTACTCGAGCTCGCGCTCCATGCGCGCCATCGGCACCAGCGCGAGGTTCGACACGGGCAGCGCGACGAACGTGACCGCGACGAGCGGCGCCAGGCCGGCGAGCCGCGTGACGTCCTCGATCAGCGGCGCCAGCAGCACGCCGATGCCGCCGAGCAGCAGCCCGGACGCCAGCAGCACCATGGCGGCCTGGTGATACAGCAACAGGCCGGGCTCCTCCTCGCTGCGCAGGAGGAACACGTTCAGGCCGAGCTGTGACGCGAGCTGCACGGCGGTGAACGCGCCGATCGCCGCGGCGTACAGGCCGTACTCGCCCGGCCCGACGATCCGCGTGAGCAGCAGCACGGCCGCGACGTTGATCACGGTCCCCAACCCGTGACGCACCGTCAGGTAGGCACCGCCACGCAGCACCCGCTCGCGCAGTGAGCCTTCGCTCATGCCTGCACGGGCTCCGCCGCCGACTGCGGTTCCTGTTCGATCACGATCCAGGCGAGGCCGATCAGCAGAAACATGTTCTGCGTGAAGAACGAGGTGTAGACCAGGATATTGTCGGTCACCGCGACCAGCAGGTACGCGAGCCAGGTCATGAACGCGGCCAGCCCCAGCTCCTGCCCGAGGCGCGTGCGACTGCGCAGCTGCAGCCGCCGCAGCCAGACCAGCCCGACGGCGCCCATCGCGATCAGCACCGCCAGCCCGATCACGCCCGAATCGTGGAAGACGCGCAGGTAGTCATTGTGCGGCAGTGCGGTCACGAACTGCAGCTCGGTCGCGAGGTACGCCTCGGCCGAGCCCGTGCCGTGCCCCGTCAGCGGCGACTGCACCGCATGGCGCCACGTCTGCAGCCAGAGCAGGCCGCGACCGCTCGTGGAGATGCCGCCCAGGCTGAGCTGTGCCGAGCGGCCGGTGCCCTCCACGCCCACGTCCGTGAGCCGGCCGCTGCGCAGCGTGTCCGGATCGAACATGCGCTCGCGGATCGGCTCCAGCGTCAGCAGCAGCGCGCCTGCGGCGGCGGCCAGCAGCACACCCGTGATCCGGGTGCGCCAGCTCGCGCGCCACAGGAACGCGATGCCGAGCAGCCCGACGCACACCGCCAGCACCGTTCGCGAAAGCGTCAGCACGATCAGCAGGAACGCGCCCGCGGCAATCAGCGCGTATGCGGGCCCGCGGACGCGCCACGCCGCGAGCGCCAGCGCGTAGATCGGGATCAGGAAGAGCGCGAACGTGCGGTTGCCAAGCGCACCCTGCAGCCCCGCGTGCGACCCGCTGGTCTCCGACCACGCCAGCGATGCGACACCGACCACTGCCGCGATCGCGAACGCCGCCCAGAGCGAGCCGCGCAGCCAGCGGACGCTGGTCGAGTCGCGCGCAACGCGCAGCACCACGAGTCCGAAGACCAGTGGCGTCGCATACTGCACCACGTGCTTGACCGCGTGGAACAGGCTCGGCGAACGGAGGACCCACAGCGCTGCGACGCCGATGAAGACGGCGTACGCGCGGAAGAGCAGTGGCCACTTCTCCCCCGTGCGCGGCAGCAGGACCAGCAGCAGCAGCCCCATCAGGAACGTGAAGCCCCACTGCAGGCCGGGGATGTTGATGTCCCAGGCGCCCAGCGACACGGAACCATCGACCCAGGTCAGGCCGACCCCCGAAAAGGCGACCAGCAGCCACAGCCACGGCACCGCCTGGCCGAGCAGCGCGAACAGGATCGCGGCGACAAAGGGGAGCAGGGCTACACTGAGCGGGCCCGTTCCGCTCGCCGCCAGCAGCGCGGCGAACAGGATGGCCAGGGCAGTCAGCACACCCGCCGGTCGGCCGGCGGCGGCTGCCGGTCGGGATGTCAGGACGTCAGTGTGCGCCGTCACCCCGCACCACCGCACCAACCGTGCGCCAGAGAATGCGCAGGTCCAGCGCGAGCGACCAGTTGCGGATGTAGTCGTGCTCCATGCGCACGACTTCGTCGAAGCTGCGCACGTTGTTGCGGCCGTTCGCCTGCCACGGGCCGGTCACTCCCGGCATGACGCTCAGGCGCACGAAATGGTCGGGCGAGTAGCCGGCCACTTCGGTCGGCAGCGGCGGGCGCGGGCCGACCAGGCTCATCTCGCCCTTCAGCACGTTGAACAGCTGCGGCAGCTCGTCCAGGCTCGACCGGCGCAGCCAGCGCCCGACCCGCGTGATGCGCGGATCGTCGACGATCTTGAAGAGCCGTGCGTCGCTGTACTGGTTCAGGTGCGCCAGCGCCGGCTGCCGCGCTTCCGCATCGACGACCATCGTGCGGAACTTGTAGATCTCGAACGCGCGCCCGCCCAGGCCCACCCGCGTCTGCCGGAACAGCACCGGCCCGGGCGAGTCGAGCATGATCGCGAACGCGATCAGCAGCAGCAGCGGCGAAAGCGCGAGCAGCACCATCACCGTGAGCACCAGGTCCATCCCCCGCTTCACGCCCAGCTGCGGCAGCGGCAGTTCCGCCGGCGCGTACTCCAGCGGCGCCGGCGTGAGCGTCGGCACACCCGCCCGGATTGCGGCCTCGCGTGCGGCCAGCGACGGCAGTGCGAGCACGGAGGCGCCGGACTGGAACACGCGCGTCGTCAATCGGCCGAGCAGCGGCGCCGGCACGCTGTCGGCCATGACCACCACGCGCACGTCGTTGGTGTCGATCACGTGCTCCAGCAGTTCCAGCCGCCCGAGCGCGCCCGGCTCCTCGGTGCCAAGCGGCAGCACGTGCCCCACCACCTGCAGGTCGTTGAACGGGATCTCCGCGAGCTGCTCGCGCACCGCGTCCGCCTCGTCGCTCGTGCCGATCACGAGTGCCGGGCGGAGCAGGTGGTTGTGCCGCCGCAGGACGGTGATGACGTAGCCGACGATCGCGCGCTCGATCTCCAGCCCCGCGTAGAACACCGCGAGCCAGAAGAGCAGGCGCTCCGTGCCGATCGGCTGCAGCGCCTCGAGCAGCCGCGCCTGCACCAGCACGACGATGGCCGTCATCAGGATCGCGAGCAGGCGCGCGTAACCGTCCGCGCGGCTGACACCCGCGCCGTACGCGTTCATCGCGAGCAGGCTCAGCATCGCGACCGGCAGCAGTGCGGCGACGACCGTGCCGTTCAGGCCGTCGATGGCAAGGAACAGCGTGGCCAGCGCGATCGCGCTGTCGAGGGCGAGAAGGGTGGTGACGCGCAGCAGCCGGCGAGTGCGGGCTGCAAGGTGCCGGCGCGTGGCGCGTTCCTGGTCCTGGCGGATGTCGTACGGCTTCAAGTGCACCGGCCGCGGCGCACGCGCGGCGGCCGGCTCGCGAACTTCCTCGAAGGCGCCTTGCGTCACGATCTACCTCAGCTGCTGCACGGCGAAGATGAGGGTAGCGATCGTGCTGGCGATTCCGACGGTTCTCGTCAGCACGTCCCCCCAGCTCATCCCGGTCCGCTGCCCCGCCACCAGCTCGGGTACGTAGATCTCGCTTCCCGCCGGCGGCACGGGAGTGCCACGTAGCAGCCCGCGTGCCACGGTCTGCCTCCGCCCGTCCGGGCCCGTGATCGCGACGCGGGTTTCATCGGCATTCGCGGCATAGCCGCCCGCCTGCCGGATGTAGTATTCCAGGTCCTTGCCCCGCTCGTACGCGACCCACCCCTCGTACATCACCGCGCCCGTGACCCGGATCGTCGGGTCGAAGCGCGGCACATGGATGCTGTCGCCGTCCATCATCGGCAGGTTCGCGGGCGAGTCCCGCTCCGCCAGCGCCTCGCGGATGTCCGTCGAGACCAGCTCGCCGTCCCGGTACACGCGGATCCCGGGCACGTACGCGGACTCGCGCGTGCCGCCGGCGCGCGCGAGCACCTCGCTCAACCGCTCCACCTTGCCGACCAGCGGGTACGGCCCCGGCATCCCGACCTCCCCCGTGACGATGACACTGCGCGGCACCAGGTGCGTCGGGTCGCTCAGCACGTGCACCTCGTCGTCCGGCCGCAGCGTCAGCCCCTCCGCGACCGCGCCCGCAGCGGGCACGTCCCCGTTGCTGCCCGCCGGTGCTCCGGTCACCGGCACGCGCCAGACGTGCACGGTCGTGTCCCCCTGCGAACCGGCCTGGCGCACCACGTCCAGCGAGTCGCGGTACGCACCATCGGCGTAGCCGCCCGCGGCAACGATCAGGTCGACGGGCGTCATGCCGCGCGCGTACGGGTACGTGCCCGGCCGCTTCACGCGACCGCTGACACGCACCCACTGCGCGACCGCCAGCGAGTCGCGCGCGTACACGACGACCGAGTCGCGCTCGGCCAGCCGGAACGTGAACGCCTCCGGCTCGCGCAGGTCCACGCTGTACAGGAGACGGTTCGGCTCGCCCGCCACCGTGCGGTACACGTGCACGCGCTCCAGGAAGGCGCGCTCGCCCGTGCCCTGCGCCGCTTCCAGCAGCCGGGCCAGGTCGAGACCCGGCTCCCAGGCGTACTGGCCGGGCCGGTTCACGGCGCCATGCAGCCCCACGAACCGACGCCGCTCGTCGGAGATGCCCGGCACCACGATCTCGTCACCACCGGCCAGCGACGGCGCCGGCTGGGTGCCCTGTGCGATCGCGACCAGGTCCGCCGTCAGCACCACGCGGTCCACGCCCGGCTGCCGCTGCGCGGGGTGCAGGATCCGCTCGATCCGGACCTGCCGCGCCGCCGCTTCCGGCAGAATCCCGCCCGCATACTCCAGCGCCGTCACCAGGTCCTCGCCGGGCAGCATCTCGTAGACCGCGGGCCGGCGCACGGCGCCCTCGATCGCGACCTGCGGCCCCGCCGGCGGCACGAACACGACGTCGCCCTGCTGCACCCGGGCGTCATGGCTGCCGTCACCGCGCACGAGATAGTCGTACAGGTCCACGGAGGCCGCCGGCATGCCGCGCCGCCGCACCTGCACGTTGCGGAACGAGCCGGAGCGCGTGGGACCGCCCGCCTGCTGCAGCACGTCCATCACCGTGGCCAGCGCACTGATCGTGTAGGAGCCCGGCCGTGCGACGTCGCCGCTCACGTACACCTGCACCGCCCGCACCCGGCCCAGCGACACGCTCGCCTGCGTCAGCGACTCGGGGCCGCGCCCGACGTCGCTGTACACGCGCTGCAGCGCCGGCATGAGCCGCGCTTCCACCTGGTCCAGCGTCATCCCCGAAACGAAGACCTGCCCGACCTCCGGGATCACGACCGTGCCGTCGCGCCCGACCGTGAGGCCGTAGGCAAGCTCGACCGCGCCCGTCAGGATCAGTGTCACGACGTCGCCCGGACCGACCACGTAGTCCCGATCCACCGGACCCATCACCATGGGGTCGACGCCGATGCTGCCCTCGCGGAAGAACGCCTGCCCGAACAGCGGCAGCTCGCCCGCCGCGGAATCGGTCGCGACCTCGCGCTCCGGCGTCATGGTGTCGGCGGGCAGCATCACGACCGTGTCCTGCGGCAGCCCCTCCTCCAGCAGCCCCATCTGCTGCAGCGCATAGACGAAGTCCATGTCCGCCGCGCCAAAGGCGCTGCCGCCGCTCCCCATCGCGTCGAAGTAGGTGTCCGCCAGCGCCGGATCCAGGCCCATCGAGCGGAGCTGCGCCCGCATCTGCTCCCGCGTGATGCCCGACGCACGCAGCCGCTTCAGCACCTCCTCCATCGACACGCCGCGCCCGAAGCGCTGCTCCACGGCACGCCGGATCGCCGCCGTGTCGCGCGGGACCTGGGCGGAGGCATCCGCGGGCACCAGGGCGCCACCCAGGCCGAGCAGGCACACGAGAAGCAGCAGTCGCACCGGTCCGCGCGCCGACAGGCGCACGGCGCCGCGCACCGACAGGCGCAACGGCGCGTGCCCGGCGCCATGCGGTGCCCCCGGTGATGTGCGCTCCTCACAGCCGGTCGCGCCCACAGTGCACAACCGGCGGATCAGTCGGTTCATGTGTCGTGTCCCGTCGAACGCGGGAGGATCAAGGAAGAACCTTCAATTGTCTGGCAGGAATGTCCACTTCGAAGCCCTGGCGGATCGCGCCGAGCCCGACGACGAGCCGGTCCCGCCTGCGCCGCCGCACCACGATCCCCTCGACCCCGCTGAACGGACCGTCGATCACCCGCACCCGATCCCCCGCCCCGATGTAGGTCACCGGCTCGACCGCGTCCCAGCCCCGCCGGGCCAGCGCATCCGCGAACCGCCGGATGTTGTCGATCTCCGAGTCGTCGATCGGCACGTACTCACCGCCCAGCCGCACGATCGTCGAGATGCCCGGCGTCCGCAGCACGGTACTCACCGATTCCAGCGGAAAGCGGGCGAACACGTAGCTCGGAAAGAGCGGCCAGTCCACCTGCTTCATCCGGTCCGCCCAGCTCCGCTCGCGCGGCACCAGCGGCAGATACGTCTCGATGCCCAGGCGCGGCAGCAGCGCGCCCACCTTCTTTTCGGCCCGCCCGCGCGTATAGCAGGCATACCAGCGCGGCTCCGCGAGCTGCCTCCAGGCGAGCGCCTTGCCTGCCTCCACACCGATACTCCTGCCTGCGGACACACCTTGGCCCCGTCAGTTACAGGGCGCTCCTGACTCGGCCCGACACCTAACCCGTTGTCCCACACCCCACTACACTCGACGACCAGCCCCGAAACATACAGTTCGGGGCGACCGCCGCAACCTGGCGGATTTTGGACTGCGGGCCCGGGGCCCGGGGCGCAGGCCCGATTGTTACGGCGGGCCGGCGGGGCCGTGCGGGCCGTCAGGGCCGGCCGGGCGTCATACCGACGCGCAACGGGCGTCCCACCGCCCTCCGCCCCCCGCTCATCCCGAAGTGCCCGCCACCCACCTCGCGAGCGCGAGCAACGCGAGCGCGTCCCCCACCGCCCAAAACCCGCCGTTCGCAGTTGCAGTTCAGGCGGGTACGGTCTCCGCCCGCGAAACAGCTCGCGCCCCCGCTCCCGACAACCCTATGACGTTCAACCCGTCCATCCCCTTCATCGCGTTGCGCGTGTCCAGCACGGGGATCGGCAGGTCGACCAGCTCCTCGTAGCGCACGTCCGAATGATCGGTCGTGATCACCACGCAGTCGGCCGCAGCCAGCGTCTCCGCAGTGAACGGCACCGACGTCCACACGTGGCCGTCCTCGCGGACCTCCGGCACGTACGGGTCGTGGTAGAGCACCGTCGCGCCCTTTTCCTCGAGCAGCCGGATGATGTCGAGCGCGGGGCTTTCGCGGATGTCGTCGATGTCCTTCTTGTAGGCGACGCCGATCAGCAGCACGCGGCTGCCCTTGAGCGCGCGGCCGCGATCGTTCAGCGCGTCGCGCACCTTTTCGATGACGAAGCGCGGCATCTCGCTGTTGATCTCGCCGGCCAGGTCGATCAGGCGCGTGCGGTAGTTGAGCGTCTTCATCTTCCAGGCGAGGTAGTGCGGATCCAGCGGGATGCAGTGTCCGCCGATGCCGGGGCCGGGCGTGAACTTCATGAAGCCGAACGGCTTGGTCGCGGCCGCCTCGATGACCTCGAACACGTCCACGCCGAGCCGGTCGCTCGCCTGCGCCATCTCGTTGACGAGCGCGATGTTCACCGCGCGGAACGTGTTCTCCAGCAGCTTGGCGAGCTCCGCGGCCTCGGGCGAGGAAACGGGCACGACCTGCTCCATGACGCGGCTGTAGATCCCGACACCCGCTTCCACGCAGCGGCGCGTGATCCCGCCGATCACCTTGGGCGTGTTGTGGATCTGCCAGCGCTCGTTGCCGGGGTCCACGCGCTCGGGGCTGAAGCAGAGGAAGAAGTCGCGGCCGACCTCGAGCCCCTTCTGCTCGAAGGCGGGCAGCAGCACCTCGCGTGTCGTGCCCGGATACGTCGTCGATTCCAGGATGATGAGCTGCCCCGCGCGCAGCACGCGCGCCACGGACTCCGTCGCCGCAACGACGTAGCTGACGTCCGGGTCGCGCGTCTTGCCGAGCGGTGTCGGCACGCAGATCGAGATCACGTCGCATTCCGCGAGGCGTGCAGCATCCGTGGTCGCCTCGAAGCCGCCGTTGGCGCGCGCCTCCGCCAGCATGGCGTCGCTCACGTCCTGGATGTGCGAGCGGCCGTCGTTGAGGCTGTCCACGACACGCTGGGAGACGTCGTAGCCGATGACGCGGAAGCCGCGTCGCGCCATCTCGATGCCGAGCGGGAGTCCCACGTAGCCGAGCCCGACGACGCCGCACACCGCGACCCCGTCCTCGATCCTGGTGAGCAGATTCGCGAAGGAGTCCGCCTGCGCCGCGTCCGCTTTGCTCATGAATGCCTTCTTCCGGTTGGTTGCTGCGGTTCTGCTGTGGCTGTCGCTATACGTTGTGAGGCGGGCCGGGGCCCGGGGCCCTGGGCCCTGGGCCGGGGTGCAGCCGGAGAGTCCCCGTCCGAATGCATTTGCTCGCTGCTCCTGCCCGCCGCAGGAAGCCCGCCATCGAGCGGCGTCAATGCTCGCGGCATCCGCCGGTATCAGGAACGCCGCGGATCGAGCCGGATCACTCCGCTCCGAACGCCGCGATCAGCGCTTTCACGATACCGTCCGCCGTGTACTCTGCCGCCACGACGTCGACGGTGTAGCCCGCGTTCCGCGCGGCTTCTGCCGTGACCGGTCCGATCGCTGCGACTTTCGCGCCGTGCAGCTCGGGCAGTACCGCGCTCAGGCTGCGCACGCACGAGGGCGATGTAAACGTCACGACATCGATGTCGTGCTGCAAGAGCCTGCGCGCGAGATTCCGGGCGTTCTGCTCGTCGGGGACGCTGCGGTACACCACGGGGGAGGTGACCGTCGCGCCGGCGGCGCGGAGCGTTGCTTCGACGACGTCGCGTGCACCGGCCGCCCGCGGCCAGAGGACGCGCCGTCCCTGCAGCATCGGTGCACCGCCCATGGCTGCCGCGACCTCGTCGCCGATGAACGTCTCCGGCATTGCGGTCACGTCCAGTCCCTCCGCCCGCGCCGCCTCGGCGGTTGCCGGGCCCACGACCGCGACACGCGCCGGCGGCAGGACGGCGCCCAGCGTCGCATGCTGCGACCCGAATGCGGCGGCGCACAGGCGGACGGCGTTCGCGGACGTGAACACGACCCAGTCCCACTCCTGGCGGAGCAGGGCCGCAAGCTCGCCCGCGGGCATCACCGGCTCGATACGGATGAGCGGGAAGGCCGCCACCTGCGCACCCTCCCGCTCGAGTTGCTCCACCAGTGCAGACGCCTGCTCCGACGTGCGCGTCACGGCGACGCGGAGCCCGGCGAGCGCACCGCCGCTCATGCCTCGGTCGTGATCTCCGCGACGCCGCCCGGATCCTGGTACGGCACGCCTTCCCTGGGCGGGAACAGCATCTTGAGCAGTGGTGGCGCCATGAACGTCGTCACCATGACCATCAGCGTGAGGGCGCTGAAATAGCCGAGTGTGAGCACACCGCTGGTGAGCCCCATCTGGGCGAAGATCAGGCCGACCTCACCGCGCGGGATCATGCCCACGCCGATCACGGCCTTCTTGCCCTTGAACCAGAACGGCGCGTAGCCCGCCACGAACTTGCCGGCGATCGCCACCGCGATCAGTGCACCGCCGATGATCAGCACCTGCGGGTCACCGAACGTGCGCACGTCGACCGCGGCGCCGACGGACACGAAGAAGATCGGCACGAAAAACATGCTGAGCCGGAGCACGTTGTGCTCGACCGTCATTGCATGGTTCGTGGGTGCGAGCACGAGGCCGGCCGCAAACGCGCCGATGATGAGCGCCGAGCCGGCCGCGTCGGCCAGGTAGGCGACGAGGAACGCAAACGCGAGCGCCATCGTGCCGAGCGTTTCCTCCTTGCCGATCTTCGCCAGGAAGTCGAACAGGCGCGGCACGACGAAGCTGCCGATCACCAGCACGCCGATCAGGAAGCCGAACGCGAGCGCTGTCGTCATGAGCACACTGCCCGCCGTCAGCTCCGCACCGCCAACGACCTGCGACACGACGGCCAGGATGATGAGCCCGACGACGTCGTCCATCACCGCCGCACCGAGCACGATCTGGCTTTCCGGCTCCTGCAGGCGGCCGAGGTCGGAGAGCACGCGCGCCGTGATGCCGACCGACGTCGCCGTGAGCGCGGCACCGGCAACAACGGCCGGCATCGTGTCCATACCGAGCGCGTCGGCGACGAAATAGCCGCCCAGGAAGGGGACTGCCACTCCGGTCAGAGCGACGACAGCCGACGCGGGGCCGACCGAAAGGAGTCGCTTCAGATCGGTCTCGAGGCCGATCTGGAACAGCAGCAGGATCACGCCCAGCTCGGCGAGCAGGTGAATCATCGCGTTGCCGGAATCGACGATCCCGAGCACGCTCGCACCGAGGATCACGCCGGCCACCAGCTCGCCGAGCACGGCCGGCTGGCCGATCCGCTCCGCGAGCTCGCCCATCACCTTCGCGACTACCAGGATCGCGACCAGAATGAACAGGAACTGCGGCACCGTCATGGCGCCATCGACCGCGGCCGCCATTGCGGCAAGGTTCATCGTCACCCTCCGTCAGAACTTTCGCGTAACCAAACAGAAAGGCCCGGCACCGTGGGCGCCGGGCCTGCTGCAGACGAACTCGTCAGCCCTCAGCCGGCCTTCGTGACCTTGCCCGCCGACAGGCAACGAGTGCAGACACGCACGTGCATCCGCTCTCCCGACGGCGTGACGATACGCACGCGACGCAGGTTCGGCAACCACGTGCGCGGTGTCTTGTTATTCGCATGGCTGACGTTCTTGCCGAACGTCTTGCCCTTCTCACATACGTAGCAAACGCGGGCCATGGTGCCCCTCTCCTGTATCTGCCTGGTCCGACGGCCGGTGCAGCTGAACTGCTACTGCGCCGCGCGAACCGTCCGTGCCTCGAGGAAGCTCTGTGCGAAGAGCGCTTCCGCTTCCTGGTTCTCTGTAATCGCGCCCGACGCCTTCCAGTCGGCGATCACCGAATCGCTCATCGCCTGGATACGCCCCGCGACGTCCACCACGTCGCCCGACTGAACGGGCATCGCGGCCGCGCTGCTCATCTTGATGAGGAACGGCTGCTGGTTCGGCAGGTCCACCCAGAACGCCTGCTGCCCCATGGCGGCCGCGACCTCGACACTCTCGAGGACCAGGTCGCGTCCCTGCAGTGTGTCGGTGCCCGCCGCGATCTGCTGCAGCGTCACCACCTCACCCGTCATGCCGGTCGGTGCCGCCGCCGTCGTGTCCCCGCCCTCGGTGATCGCCACCATCTCGGCCGGCTGTGCCGCCGAGGAGAGCCAGAACAGAAAGCCTGCCACACCGAGCACCGCCACGATGCCCAGGACCCAGCTCGGAATCCCGCTGCCTTCCCTCTCGTTCGCCATGGAGCGCTGTTCCCTCAGTCCACGAGTTCGATGATCGCGACATCAGCTGCATCGCCGACGCGATGGCCCAGATGGCGCACCCGCGTGTATCCGCCGGGGCGCTCAACATAGCGTGGCCCGATCTCTCCGAACAGCTTCGAGAGAGCACCCTCGTCGGTGATCCTGCGTGCGACCAGCCGCCGTGCGTGCAGATCGCCGCGCTTCGCCTTCGTGATCAGCGGCTCCGCATACTGCCGGAGCTCCTTCGCCTTTGCCGTCGTCGTCTCGACACGACCGTGCAGGAACAGCGACGTCGCCAGGTTGCGCATCATCGCGTTGCGGTGCTCGGCCGTGCGATTGAACTTCCGGCCCTTCTTACGGTGATTCACTCAGTCCTCCTTCGGGCCGGCCTCGCCGTCGGCCGGGACTTCTGCTTCGCTCGTGCCGTTCTCGACCAGGAACATCTCGCCGTCATCGCCCCGCTCGAGCTGCATCCCGAAGTGCAGGCTGTGCTCGTTCAGGAACTGGCGGATCTCCTCCAGCGACTTGATGCCGAAATTCTCGATGTTCAGCATCTGCTCCTCGGTGCGCTGAACCAGGTCACCGAGCGTGATGATGTTTTCCTTCTTGAGCGAGTTCACCGACCGGACCGACAGCTCGGCGAGCTCGTCGATCGGACGGCGGAACAGCTCCTTCAGCGCAGCAGGCACCTTGACCGCACCCGGCACCGGCGGCGCCGCCTCCGGCGACTCCACGAAGCGCAGCATGTACTCCAGGTGCTTGCGCGCCAGCTCTGCCGAGTACGCGACCGCCTCCTCCGGCGACATGCTGCCGTTGGTCTCGATGTTGAGCGACAGGCGGTCAAAGTCCGTGCGCTGGCCGACACGCGTCTCGTCGACCTCGAAGTTCGCACGCAGTACCGGGTTGTAGATCGAGTCGATGCGCACCAGGTCGACCGGGCTGCCCTTGGGCAGCGGGTGCGACTCCGCCGACACGAACCCGCGCCCCTTGTTCACGTACAGGATCATGTTGACCTCGCGGTCGTCCTGCAGCGTGAACAGGTGATGCTCCGGGCTCAGGATCTGCACCGCGTTCGACGCCTCGATCGACTGCGCCGTCACCGGGCCCGCCTTGCTCGCCCGCAGCTCCAGCGTCGCCTCGTCCCGCTCCGCGTCCAGCGCCAGCACCAGCGTCTTCAGGTTCTGGATGATCTGGTGCACGTCCTCGACGACGCCCTGCACCGTCTGGTGCTCGTGCATCACGCCGTCCATGCGGAAGCCCCACACCGCCGAGCCACGCAGCGACGACAGCAGGATCCTGCGGATCGTGTTCCCCAGCGTCTGACCAAAACCGCGCTCCAGCGGCGCCACCACGAACTGCGCATGCCGCCCGTCATCCGAGCGCTGCACAACCTCGATGCGCTGCGGAAGAACCAGCCCGGTAAGATCGAGATCCACGTTATACCTCCCCGGCATTCGCCGGTTTGAGTCGTATGGTCACTGATCGGCCGCCTCAGCTCCCACCGGAACTGCGGGCCCGGGGCCCAGGGCCCGGGGCCCGGGGCCCGCCGTACTGTTACTTGGAGTACAGCTCCACGATGAGCTGCTCCTGCACCGGCAGCGGGATGTCGGCGCGCGTCGGCCGCTCCAGCATGCGACCCGCGCGGGAACCGTCATCGACCGCCAGCCAGCGCACCGTCGACTCGCGCGTCTTCGACTCGAGCGACGCCGCAACCGGCAGGATATCCTTCGACTTCTCCGAAACGCGCACCTCGTCGCCCGGCTTCACGACGTAGCTCGGGATGTCCACCAGCTCGCCGTTCACCTGCACGTGACGATGACGCACGAGCTGGCGCGCCGCCTTCCGGCTCGACGCAAAACCGAGACGGTAGACGATGTTGTCCAGCCGCGACTCCAGCCCGACGAGCAGGTTCTCACCCGTCACGCCCGGCTGGCGCGCTGCCCGCTCGTAGAGCGTGCGGAAGTACCGCTCACCCACGCCGTAGATGCGCTTGACCTTCTGCTTCTCACGGAGCTGCAGCGAGTACTCCGACGTCTTGCGACGCCGCGCCTGCGATGCACCGTGCTGGCCGGGCGGATAGTTCCGCCGCTCGACCGGGCACTTCTCCGTGTAGCACTTGGTTCCCTTCAGAAACAGCTTCTGCCCCTCGCGGCGGCAGAGCTTGCAGACCGGACCCGTATAGCGAGCCATTCTTCTTCTGTGTCCTCGTCGCGGTTCTGGTGTGTGTCGGACTTCATCCCGCCTGGACGAGTCGGCGGTTTACGTCCGTGCATCTTCTCGTGGTACTGCGGGC
>DASTYK010000040.1 GCA_035764935.1 Longimicrobiales bacterium
CCTGATGACCTGCCCGTCCCGGAACTCCCAGTGGTCGCATCCGCGCACGCGGACACTGCGCCCCTCCGGCGTCGTGCCGGTCAGGAGCCACTCCGACACGCCGAAGTTGCCACTGACCCAGTGGCGATCATCGCCGTAGTGCACGTCCGGAAGGCCCTTAAAGCGCGTTGCCAGCCCCTCGCGCACCGCGGCCTTGCCGGTGAAGCGCTGTCCCCACGGCTCCGGCCCACGGGGCATGTCGAAGGTGCAGTCGTCGGCGAAATATCCCATGATCGCGTCGAGATCGTGGGCGTTGAATGCGTCGAGGATCGCCTTCAGCGTCTCGACCGACACCGGGTGCTGCTGGGGCATCGCTGGCCTCGGCTCGTTCGGTGCGAAGATGCAGACGTGCGTGGACGCTGTGGCGATGGTGTCTCAGCGCGACGGCGGCGGACAGACGGGCTGGCCCTTGTCGAACACCACCCGCCACACGCCGGGCGACTCCCGTCGCCAGATCGAGTTGAAGCGGCCGACGATCGTCCCCGCCGGATCGCGCACGGGACCGGTGCTCAGCGCCAACGTTCCCGACTCCAGTACCTGAACCGTGTCGGGCTCCCAGGCGAACGGCGCGCGCTCTCCTTCATAGAACCGCTTCCAGTGCGCCGCGACGGCCTCGCGGCCGCGCAGCGCCGCCGGCCCTGTGAAGAACACCGCCTCGTCCGAGAGCATGCGCGTGAACGCCGCATGATCCCGATCGGCCATCGTGCGTGCGAATGCCCGCTCGGCGGTGAAGACCTGCTGCTCGAGCGTCGCCGGGCTCGCCGTCGTCGCAGGGCGCGTGGGTGCGCAACCCTGCGCGAGTGCGAGGAGGAGCAGTGGGATGAATCGTGGGCGCATGACGGGGGCGGGATGTGATGAGGGAAGACAGTTCACGCGGGCTTCGCACCGACTGGACGCCACGTCAGGCGGCACGGTCAACTCGCACGGCGACGAGTTGGCCGCGATGCGTCCTGAAGACCGGATCGACCTCCATCCACTCGATCACTTCGGGCGTCTCGTCGCTCACCCAGCCCCAATCCAGATGGCCGAACCCCGGCGTGGGGAGCTCCTCGTACAGGTACTTCAGGCGGACCCTCGGCCCCAAGCTTCTCATCGTCCCGAGCGCCGTCGCGAGCTCGCGCCACCTGGTGGCGTTCATCACCGACGAGTGCCCCTCCCGGACAACGATCTCGCGAATCCGCTTGTGCACGTGGTTCAGTGGCCCCTGCCTGGCCTGCGCTCGGCGACGATGCCGGCGACGGCGCGGTCCGTGGCTGAGGCAGACTCCGAGAGGCCGGCGATGACACCGTCGATGTCGGCCGCCGACCGGTTCTGGCTCATCTTCCATTTGCCCTCGAGGCGATCGATCCGAATCTCGAGTCCGACGATCGCGCGCATCAGTTGAGCGATGTATTCCTCAGGCGCGTCGCTCACCTTCCATCCCCCTGCGCGCGCGGCTTCATGCTTCTCGGTGAGGGCTTCCAGATGGGAAAGCAGAAATTCCGGATCCTCGCGCGGGGTCACGGTCCCGGAGGCATGAACGGCGACGTAATTCCATGTCGGAACGACGCGCCCGTGTTCGCGCTTGAGCGGATACCAGTTCGGGGTGATGTACGCATCCGGTCCGGTAAAGACAACGAGCCCCGGCGCGGGGCCCGCCTTGAGTTGACGGGCGTGCGGGTTCGCGCGCGCGACATGACCGCGAAGCGTGCCCAGTGGGCCGGCCTCGCGATCCAGAATGAGCGGGAGATGCGTCGCGAACAGGTCGGAGGCTCCCCCGACGGCGGTGACGAGAGCGGCGAGGGGGTGTGCCTCCAGGAACGCGTGCAGCGTCGGGAGGTCTTCTTCGCGGAAGGAGGAAGGGATGTACATGCTGGACGTAGTGCGAGGAGGGAGTTGGGCGCCGGACGAGAGAACTCTACACCTCGCAGATGATCCCGGTCACCGCCGGCTGCGATCAAGGCGCCGGCGCGCGTACGTATCGCCACACGTGCGCGCCGACCGTCTGCCGTCTGCCTGGCTACTCGACTTCGAGGATCTGGCCTTCTGCACTGTAGTAGCCTTCACCGTCGGCCTGCATGAGGCCCTTGCGCTCGGCGAAGAGCCAGGCCCAGAAAGGATCGAGCGCGCTCAGCACGGCTTCCGGATCCCGGCCCCCCATGAGAATCTGTGCGGCGACGATCTGGCGTGCGCCCTCGAGGGTGGCGAGCACCTGCCGCTTCCCGGGGCCGTCCTCGGCATCATCGGCGAACTCGCGCAACTCCCCGAGCTCCTCCTCGAAGAGGCCGTCACCGGGCGCATTGAGCGTGATGTGCGCGATCGCATCACCGGTGTGATTGACCACGACTTCGTCCTCGCCGCCTTCAGTGGCGTATTCACCGTCGAGCGTCGCGAAAAACGTCTCGACGTCGGCCACCGAGACCGGACGGTCGTCGGCGAGGAGGTATCGCATGTAATAGCCCATGAGGCGGAACAGTGTGGAGGGTTCGTGCGGTCGACGCGGGAGTGCTTCTGCTCTGGTTCCCGCCGGCCACGAACATGTGAAATGGCCATTGGCCGCGCCAGTCAGGAACGTCTCACTCCGATGACATGGGGCCCGGGGGCGTCGCCGAGGCCCCGCCGACGCTCGGCGGCTCGAGCACGCCGACCTCGGCGAGCACGTACTCCACGACTTCGGGGAGCATGACTGGCCACGCCAGGAAACCGTGGAGCAACGGTGCGAGGCTGCGCCGATCCCCCTCGGCCGGTCGCCGCCAGCGCGACCACATCTCGTATGCGACGTAGGCGATGCCGCCCGCCAGGCCGAAGGCCGCCCAGACGACTGTCGCCTCCCGCCACGGCGCCTTGACCGCCATCGCAAGCCCGAGCAGGTAGCTCGCCAGGATTCCCAGGTTTCGCAGTCGGCGGACCGGCGGCTGCAGAAGCGAGAAGGCGGTTGTCCACGCCAGTGCGCCGAGCAGGGCCAACGCCCACGGATGGCTGAACGGGAGCTCGGACATTGGATTCGCTCTGGTGAAAAGTCGAGGAGATGCCTGACCCGATCGTCCCGCGGTCACTCGACGACGACGAAGGTATTCGACGCGATCATCGGCACCGCGCCATCGTGCCCCATCGGCATGAGGCCAATACGCAGGCGGTATGTCCCGCCGACGGCAGCCGCCTCCCATCGCGGGCTGACAGACCCGCTGAGTGATCCGCCGATGCGAAAAGTGACCGCACGCGCCTCACCGGCCGGGATCACCATGGCGGGCTCCGTATGCAGCGCGCAGACGGGACGCCACACGGTTCGCCATCCGGAGAGCGCAGGCTGCTCCACGGTGTGCGCGCAATCGACCACACTCACCGGGTCGCGCCCCGCATTCGTGATCGTGACCGGCAGGTCGAACGACAGCCAGGTCGCGACGCCGTCTTGCCATACCCCGGCGGCCACCGCGTCGGCGCGGACTTCCACGGTGGCCTGTACCGTTGGCTGCGTAGGTCCGCCGCAAGCGGCGGTAAACCCGGCTGCGAATAGTCCAATGATCGACCGCATGAAGCCTCGTGGAGGACGTGTAACGGCCCTAACCCGGTCGGCCGGTCGGGACGTCACGTACTCGGCGCCTCGATCATCTTCCACCCATTCCCCGACGAGTCCCGGAAGCTGGCGTCCATGGCGCCGCCCGCTCGGCCGTCACGGCTCCAGAATGGTCCCCAGTCCGGCGTAGCGATACTCCCGGCCGAATACGCGGCGCAGTGACGCGAAGCCGAACTCGCCGGTACAGTGGCCAGGCGCGATGGATTTCACGCTCCACGTGGCGTGGAGGGCTTCCGCCAGGCGCTCGACTTCAGCGTCCGGCAACGTGGTCCAGTGGAGGCCTCCGACCAGGAGCCGCACCGGGTTCGATTTCGCTGCCACCGATTCGAGGATCTGCTCGATCCCGGGGTGCGAGCATCCGACGAGCACGATCTGCCCGTCAGGCGTCGAGATGGCTAGCGAGAGCTCCGGCGTCTCCCGGAAGGTCTCGCCGCGAGAGACATTCGACACGACCCGGATGCCGCGGCCGATCGTTCGCTCGCCATCGATCCGTTCCAGGTTGGCATGCTTCCACGGACTCCCATGAGGCACCTGCGCGGGCACGCTGCCGTCGAAGTACCGCATGTGGGCCGGGAGCGAATCGACCTTGCGCCGGAAGAATACCTGCGGGGTGGGGCCGCCGAAGTACTCGTCGTTGGCCACGTAGATCGTCACGTCAGGATTCAACTCGAGGAGGTAGCGCAACCCGTCGGTGTGATCGCCGTGGCGATGGGAGATCACCACGAAGTCCAGGTCGCGGAGATCGATTCCCAGGACCTCGACGTTGTGCCGGAACAGATCGGAATCGTTGCCGGTGTCGAAGAGGATGCGCATTCCGTCGTGCTCGACGAGCGCAGCGTAGCCCCAGTCCTTCCGGAGGTCCGCACGCTCACCGAACGCGTCGACGAGAACGGTTACGCGCGTGGCCGCCGTAGCTGGCGCATCGACAGGTGAAGCGATGGCGATTGCGAGCGCCAGCAAGGGGAGTACGACCCTGGTTCTCCAGATGTCATGAGAGGGTTGTTGCGTTGCAATACGGCGTGCGCCTATCGCTGCCAGAGCCCGTGATCGATGCCGCCCAGGAGATAGATGGCGAAGGTGCCATGCCCCGGGATCTCCATCGGGGGATGTGCGATCTCGCCGCCGGCCTTCACCACGGCTGCGACGGCCGCTTCGATGTCATCCACCAGCCAGTAGGGGCGCACCACCGGCGCTTCGGTTTCGCGCAGGGGCGCCCGCACCCCCACCAGCCCTCCCCCGGGCATCCCGGCGGTCCGCGCGTTCCCGAGCCCGACATCCGGCGCATCGAACCGCACGCCGTTCGCCGCCTCGTACGCGGCGCAAACTGCGTCCACCTCTCCGGTCACGATTTCGAGATAGTAGATCTGCATGGTGGTCGAAAGTGGCCGCCTCCGGCAGGTTGGGTCGATGGAGTTGCAGGATCGCCGTGTCTCCTCCCAAAGCGACTACGGCACCGGCGGTCCCGCGATGGTATGCCATCGGTGCTTCGCCTGGGTTCGCGCGCGCTCGTCGGCGGACATCGGTGTCACCGGTTGGCCGTCAGGGACGGAATTGTCGCGCATCAGCTCCTCGAAGCCGGGTTTCGAGAACGTGAAGGTGATGCCGAGCGGCTCGGTCCCATCATTCACGAGGCTGATGGTGACGTTGCGCGGGATGTATATCGTCGCACCCGCTGTCACGCGTGCGGTGCGCCCATTCAGTGACGCGGTTCCCGAACCGCGGTGGACGAAGAGGATCTCGTCCGCGACGAGGTGCCGATGCGACTGGATTTCCGCGCCTGGCGCGATATCCTCGTAGCCCATCACCAGGTCCGGCGATCCGCCGTTCTGGCGGTCGACCTTGATGATGAACGGCCCCTTCCCGGCGTTTCGCCGCACGCGTCGCTCTCCCTCGCCGCTGTGCAGGATCAATCCTTCGGCCTGCACTGCCGGGCTTGCCGAAGGCGCCGTGCGCCGTGCGTTGCAGTTCACCCCGACGGCGGTGATCATGAGTATCGCCGACGCAACGAGCGGCCGGGGAGTGGACGACAGTCGCACGCTCGCCTCCTGAGTGTTGATGGCTCTCCACCGCTGCAGCAGCGCGCTGTCCGCCGCTGCCTGCGTGAGCCGTCTGCCTGCCACCTTCACCATGCAGTATACGGCACGCCCGGCCGCGTGACCGGGCAATGTCTTGCACTTCGATGCTCGAGCCCGCATCGCCGGAGGTGGTACCGCAAGCGGCAGACTCGAGCATGGAAATCCTCACGTGGGAGAGTCTGCCGGCCCATCGAAGAGCACCGTTTCCTGGCCGACTTCGACTTCCCCGTATCTGGGCGCGCCCGCACGCTCGTAGACATGCAGCACGGCGCCGGTATCCGTCTGCTCCGACTCGACGAGCCGGAAGCTGCACGGAATGGTTCCCTCGGCGAAGAGG
>DASTYK010000041.1 GCA_035764935.1 Longimicrobiales bacterium
TCTGCTTTGATTATCTTAGTACTAAGATATATGCGAGCGAGAGTATAGTCAAGTCTTTATTGAAGCGGAGGGAGCCCGCCGGCTGTCGGTCAGTTGGACCGTGCGCGGGGTCCGGAACCTGGAGGGATCGAATGCGAACGAACCGGGATGCAGCGCTCAAGCTGTTCGTGGTGCTGAACCGCACGGTGGCGGCGCTCCGGCAGCATGCGGAAGCGGACGTCGCACGACATGGCCTCACGGTCGTCGAGTTCGCCGTGATGGAAGCGCTCTATCACCGTGGTGACATGCCGCTGGGCGACCTGCAGAAGCGGATCCTGGTCACGAGTGGTGGCATGACGTACCTGGTGGACCGGCTGGCCGAGCAGGGGTACGTCGAGCGGAGGCCGTGTGAGACGGATCGGCGGGTGCGCTACGCGTCGCTGACCCCGCAGGGGCGCCAGCTGATGGCGGCGATCTTCCCGGCGCATGCGGAGGCGCTGGAGCGCGCGATGGCGGGGCTCACGCTCGATCAGAAGCGCGAGGCGGTCGCGCTGCTGCGGGAGCTGGGGACGTACGCGGCGGAAAACGCGCCTGATCAGTAGGCCAGTCCGTACGCCTCGCGGCGCGGGTCCGCGCCGGTGCGGCGGGCGCCGGAAGCGGGATCGATCAGGATGAGCTGTACGCCGCCGAACGTCGCGTTCCAGCCACTGATCACGGACAGGTCGTGGCCGCGTGCGGCGAGGGCATCGACGACCTCGTCGCGGACGCCGCGCTCGATGCGCACGCGCAGGCCGCCGTCGTGAATGTAGCGTGCCGCCTCGACCGCCTGCTGCGGCGACATGCCGAAGGTGAAGACGTTGTGGTAGACCTGCGTGAGGAACTGTGACTGGCCGTGACCGCCCGGCGTGCCGATGGTGAGGCGAAGGTCGTTGTTGCCGTCCGTGACGAGGAGCGGCGTCAGCGTGTGGAACGGTCGTTTGCCGGGCGCGATCACGTTGGGATGGTTTCGGTCCAGCGTGAAGCCGGCGCCGCGGTTCTGCAGCACGATGCCGGTCTGCGGATCGACGAGGCCCGAGCCGAAGGTCGAGAAGAGGCTCTGGATCCAGCTCACGGCGTTGCCCCTGGCGTCGACGGCCATGAGGTAGACCGTGTCACCGTCACCGCTCGCGGGCTCCACCTGCATCGGCGCTCCCACACCGGCGGGCACACGCTCCGCCGCGCGCGTGCCGACGAGCGTTGCGCGACGACGCAGGTATTCGCCCTCGAGCAGGCGATCGAGTGGTGGCGGCGCGAACGCCGGATCGGCGAGCCAGCGATCGCGATCGGCAAATGCGAGCTTCTTGATCTCGATCAGCGTGTGCAGATACTCCGCGGAGTTGTGCTGCATCTGCGCGAGATCGTAGTGCTCGCTCATGGCGAGCTGAGAGAGCTGCACGAAGCCCTGGCTGTTCGGCGGCATGGCCCAGGCGCGACGCCCGCCGGCAAGCTGCGCCGAGAGCGGCTCGACCCACTGGGGCTGATGCTGACGGAAGTCGTCGACGCGCAGGTAGCCGCCTTCGGCTTCGACGAAGCGCGCGAGCTGTTCGGCGATGCTGCCGCGATAGAACGCATCGGCGCCGCCCTCGGCAATGGTGCGCAGCGTGCGGGCGAGCGCGGGGTTGCGCAGCACGGCACCTACCGCGGGCAGCTCACCGCCGGGCGCAAAGATCGCGCGACCGCCGTCATTCAGTCGCTGCACCGCCTCTGCGATGTCGCGCTGCAGCGTCGCGGTGACCACCCAGCCGTTTTCGGCAAGCTCGATCGCGGGCGCGAGCGCATCCGCGAGCGTGATGGTGCCGTAACGCTCGAGCGCGGCGGTCCAGGCGGACACGGCGCCGGGGACGGTGATCGTGAGTGCACCGTTGTCAGGCACTTCGTCGAGACCGCGTTGCGCAAACAAATCCGGGGTGGCGAGTGCGCCGGCGCGGCCACTCCCGTTCAGACCGGTGATTCGCCTGGTCGATGCTTCGTAGAACAGCGCGAACGCGTCGCCGCCGACACCGTTCATGTGCGGCCGCACGACGGCGAGCACGGCAGCCATCGTGACGGCGGCGTCGACGGCGTTTCCGCCGCGGCGGAGCACCTGGTAGCCGGCGGCAGCCGCGAGCGGGTGACCCGCGACGACGGCACCGCTGCGGCCTGACACGTCCGCGCGATTCTGACGGAACGGCTCGGAGCTCTGGGCCAGCACGGGCGCTGCTGCACCGGTCGCGAGCAACACCAGGGCGGGGGCGATGCAGAAACGGCGACGCCGCGCCCGCGCGCGCTTCGCATGCGACTGGATCATGGCTAACCGGGCCGGGACGGGGAGTGGATGCGTTGAGGAGCAATATGCGGTGCCGTCGAGCGCGTCAAGACACATGTGGCCGGGCGGCCATCCCGAACCCGAGCGTCGCTCTTGACTGGGAGGTATCCGGACTGCATCGATGCACGTTGGCCCAAGTGCGCTGCACACTCCTGCACTGCTCTGGAGCCACTCGCATTCGACGCAGCTCCCCCGGGCCAGCGCTGCAGTCGCGAGCGGCTTACGGGCAGAGGAAGTCTCCCCCATGCTCCGCATCACCACACCCACCGCGCTCCTCCTCACGGGCCTGATGGCCCTTCCTGCTGCGGCGCAGGACAGCATGCACGCCACCGAGGCCGCATCGCTGGAGTGGGCACCGGCAGACGTCGAGGGATTCGCCCCCGGGATGATGATCGCCGTCATTCACGGTGACCCGTCCGCCGCCGGAGAGCCGTACACGCTGCGGCTGCGCTTCCCCGACGGCTACCAGTTCCCGGCCCACTGGCATCCCGTGGCCGAGCACCTGACGGTGATCAGTGGGACATTCCACCTGGCAATGGAAGGCAGTGAGACCGGGCCGCTGAACACGTACCAGCCCGGTGACTACCTGTACATTCCGGCCGAAATGGCGCACAGCGGCGGCGCGACGGGCGAAACCATCGTGCAGCTGCACGGCGTGGGGCCATTCGAGATCATGCTCGGGCGCGGTCCAGGTGTGAGCAGCCGCTGACAGCAGGTCGCGGGACCGATAGCAGGATGTGCGAGGCGGCACGGCGGGGGCTTCTGCCGGGTGCGGAGGCCCCCGCGCGATTCGGCGGAGCATGTGGGAAGCCGTGTGTTCTCCTGCGCGCCGGACCGGCACACGCGGCCGCGTACGTTTCGGGTTGCTTGCGGGAAAAGGCTAAACTAGCTTGTAGCCACAACTCGGGACGTGGCGCAGCCCGGTAGCGCACCTGAATGGGGTTCAGGGGGTCGCCGGTTCAAATCCGGCCGTCCCGACTGTCTATGACGAGGCCTGACAACGCTTTGCGGAGTCAGGCCTCGTCTGTTTTCTAAACAGATTGCCAGAAATCACCAGAGGATCAGCGCAGGCGGAAATCGCATCGCCGCCGACACACCCGTGTGCGCGGGGACAGGAAGCGCTCAGGATATCCGTCGAAGCCTCTGCCACTCACGCGCGCCTGCCGACGACAACGCCAACATCGCGATCACCCGGAAGCGAGAGCAAGGCTCGGTTCACCGGGCATCTGCGGGGCCGCCGATTCTCGCAAGCGAGCCCCGGCAACAGCTGGATGGATCTGCTGAGGCAACTTGAACCCGACTGGTGAAACACAACAACGACGAAGACTACCCGAAACACTTGACCATCACCGCACGGCGTTCAAACTGTCGTAGCTGGCACCAACCTCCAGCCCAGCGTCGTGCCCGCAGCTTGCAGTCGCAGCTCGCAGTCGCGGTCCTCCGATGCCCCGAGAGGCCGTACGGCAGTCGCCACAAACAAGCGGCCATTTTTCTCACTTCGCTTGCGCACTGATGAAGCATTGCGCCGCCGCAAGCTGGGCGTGCAGGCAGTTGCCTGATACGGAGAAGCCCACGTCGCGCTCCTTGCGATCCATCTGAGTGTTACCACGCCGTGATTTGCAGGATTTTATGGTGAACTCTCGCAAGTCTGGGCGCCCGTTGCTGACACGAAGCGCACTGATCGCCGGGGCGGTAACAAGTCTTGTCAATGTCGCCTCACTTGCGGCGCAGGAGATCAGCGGCCGGGTCGTGCAACAGGAGACTGGGGAGCCCGTCGCCGCCGCGATCATCGAGCTGGTTGATGATTCCACGCAGGTTGTTACGGGTCAGACTCTCACCGGCCCGGATGGTTTGTTCCGCCTGACGGGCGCGAAGGCGGGTCGCTATCGTTTGAGGGTCGAGCGGATAGGCCTGGCCACAATCAACACAGCGCCCTTCCTGGTGTCTGGTGGGAGCCCCGTGTTCCGCGAGGTTGTCGTACCGGCCGAGCCAATCTCGCTGACAACGCTGAGTGTTGCGGCGGAGCGACGCTGTTCGGTCCGGTCTGATGCACCGATCTCGGTCCAGCGACTGTGGGATGAAGCTCGCAAGACGCTCCTCAGCGTTTCTCTGCTGGATGAGGCGTGGCTCGCCACGTTTCGCCTGCTGCTCTGGGAGCGAGACCTTGACCCCGCCACCGGCCGCATCCGCTCCGAGGAACTATCGGAGCGCACCGTGATGCAGGCGCTCCCATTCATCAGTGGTCCGCCACTCGAGCTGCTTCAGAAGGGCTTCATCCGCAGAGAAGGTTCCGTTACGACATACCACGTACCTGACGCCAATGTGCTGCTCTCTGAGGTGTTCCTCGAAACGTACTGTTTCCACTCGACGAGAGACGAAGAGCGTGTCGGCCTGGCATTCGAGCCCTTCGGAGGTGCCGCCGGAATCCGAGGCACACTCTGGCTTGATCGTGAAAGCGGTGCACTCAGCGAACTGGAGTACGCGTATACCAGCGCGCCTGACGGTGGTTATGACCTGAGCTCCGGCGGAGTGGTAGAGTTCGACCGAATCGAGAACGGGGCATCGATCGTGTCCCGATGGTACGTGAGAATGCCCAGATTCGCCATAATGAACGGGAGGGAAACGGCGCAGGTTGCGCTGATACGCGAATCGGGAGGCCAGGTACAATCATCCCGGCTGCGCGGCCGGCCTCGCAACATCACCGCCCCCAATGCAACGGTATCCGGGACGTTGCTCTCGGCGGAGGGCGAGCCACTTCCTGACGCGTTGGTGTATGTGGCTGGCACGAACCGATCGGCTCGCACAGACCAGCACGGTGCGTTCGCGTTGTCCCACATGCTGCCGGGGCAGCATGTGATCAGCTGGATACGCGATGGTGACCGCAGTGGCGAATTCGCCGACGTGATAGACCTGGAGGTTTCCAACGCAGACACAGTGATTGTGCTCCGTGAGCTTCCTCGCCTGGCATACTTCAGCCAACAGTGTGGTACGGAAGCCCGGAGGAACAGCACGGGAAGCGTGTTGGGACGCGTGCTCGCCAACCGGATGCCCGTCCCATTTGCAATTGCGACCGCACAGGAACCCGGCGGCAGAATCGTCGAGGTCCGTACGGATGCCGCTGGTCGCTTTGCATTCTGTGACGTTCGCGAGGAAGCCCTGATTGAGGTGACACACGGCGCTCGGGTCGCAGTTCGGCACGTTGGCTTGAGCGCCGGGGAGGTCATGCGACTTTCGGTAGCCCTTCCATCGACTGATCACTCAGTCTCTACAGACACCGTGCTCACCGAGTCTATCCAGGCGCGGCTCGCCGCCGACTCGGTCGCGGAGGTGGAGGCGCGTCAGTCTGCAGCGCTCGCGCATGCACTCGAGCGCATACCGGGGTCGGATGCGCCCGGCCGGGTCTGGGGGGTAGTCCTCAGCGACGATTCCAACGCACCGGTACCAGGAGCACGGATCGTCGACATGCAGAGCAGTTCCGCTGTCACCACGGACCAACGAGGCACGTTTCGGTTCGAAACGCGCTCCCCGATGTTATACCTGCAGGTCAGTCACGTCGGATTTGCCACCGTTTACGACACACTATATGTGCCCCCCGGCGACGTTGTGCAGCTCGAGATCCGCCTCGGCATCACGACGCTGGAGCCGATCGTGGTAACCACACGCCGGCGTGGGCTGCTGGCCGATGCCTATTGGAGACGCGCGCACCAAACCGGCATTTTTTTGGATACCCTCGCGATTCGCCGTCGAACACCGCGCGTAATCACGGATATGCTTCGCGATCAAAGCGGTGTGCATGTAATCACTCAGGGGAGCGGTGTCCAGGGTGGGCGCCTATACTTTCGGAATGAGTGCGCACCAGCCGTATTCGTGGACGGGGTTGAGGTGACTCGGGTGAGCAGCAGGCGCTCGGATCAAGCGATGCGCGAGGCATTCGATGAAGTCAACCGCCTGCATCCGAGCGGGATCGAGCTGATCGAAATGTATCGAGGGGCTTCCGAATTACCTGGACAGTTTGGAGGGGCGGGCTCGATGTGCGGGGCGATTGTCATCTGGTCGCGGCGCGGGAACTGATGCCCTTGCGAACCGCGCGCAGCTAGGCGCCGCGGCCTGGCTGCCTGCCGCCCGCGACGTCATGACATGACCGACTCACCCGGCCGGCACGCCTCCAACGTTCGACAGATCCCGCGCAGCATCTGGGTGCTGGGGCTCGTCAGCCTCTTCATGGACATTTCCTCCGAGATGATCCACGCCCTCCTGCCGGTCTACCTCGTGACGGCACTGGGTGCATCCACGCTCACCGTCGGATTCATCGAAGGCGTGGCGGAGGCGACGGCCAACATTACCAAGGTCTTCTCCGGCGCACTGTCCGACTGGATGGGGCGGCGCAAGCTGCTGGCCGTGGCCGGCTACGGGCTCGCCGCGATCACGAAGCCCATCTTCGCACTCGCCACCACGGTGGGCTGGGTCGTCGCGGCGCGCTTTCTCGACCGCGTCGGGAAAGGGATCCGCGGTGCACCGCGCGACGCGCTCGTGGCCGACCTCGCTCCGGAGGACGTGCGCGGGGCGAGCTTCGGACTGCGGCAGTCGCTCGACACCGTGGGTGCCTTCATTGGACCGCTCGCGGCCATCGCGCTCATGTCCGTGACTGCGAACGCGTTCCGTACCGTGTTCTGGATCGCGGCGGTGCCGGCCGCGGTGGCGGTGGCACTGCTCGTCCTGGGGGTCGAGGAGCCGAGGTCGCACCGCGCGGTTTCGCAACCGAGACCGCGCCTGGCGGACGCGGGTCGCCTGGGAGCTCGATTCTGGGTCGTCGTCGCCCTGGCGGCGGTGCTGACGCTTGCACGCTTCAGCGAGGCATTCCTGGTGCTGCGGGCGCAGGACGTCGGGCTGAGCGTGGCCATGGTGCCGCTGGTCATGGTCGTGATGAACGCGGTGTACGCGCTCTCGGCCTACCCGGCCGGCGCGGCGGCCGACCGGCTAGGGCGTGGCGGCGTGCTGATCGTCGGACTTGGATTCCTGATTGCTGCCGACCTGGTGCTCGCGCTCGGCGGGACGATCGCGACAACGCTCGTCGGCACGGCACTCTGGGGGCTGCACATGGGCCTCACACAGGGCCTTTTCGCCACGCTCGTCGCGGACACTGCGCCACCCATGCTGCGCGGCACCGCCTTCGGGCTCTTCAACCTCGCGATCGGGATCGCCATGCTGGCGGCAAGCATCATTGCCGGCGCGCTCTGGAGTGCCTACGGACCGGCGGCCACGTTCCTGGCGGGGGCGGGCTTCACCTTCCTCTCACTCACGGGCTACCTGTTGGTTCGCGGGCGAATGCAGCTGGATCGGAGGACCTGGTAGGCCACGTCCCACGTCGTCGTTGCGCCGCCGTTCGCCTGATGCCAATACTGGAGTGGGTTTCGCACCCGCGACACTCCCGCACCAGCCCGGCCTCCATTCGACAACTCGACTCGCCATGACGCGCAATCTCCCGGTGGTTCATTCGACCTGCAGCGGCCTTGTGATCCGTTTCCTGTGCCTCGCCGCCGCGCTCGCACCAGTCGCCTGCGGCGACTCGCCGACCACGCCTGCGACCGCTGAGCTGCGAGTGGCAGTGACTCAAAGCGGAAACAGCTCGGATGGCGACGGCGTGATCATCGAGGTCACGAACCAGGCGTCCGGCAGCCGGCGCTCCGTTCCCGCCGATCCGGGCGATGCCGTCGTTCTCGACGAACTCGGCGCCGGTACTTACCTGGTCCGCCTGACCGGCCTCGCCGAACACTGTGTCGCCGTGCCGGACGAGATCTCCGTAACGCTGTCCGGGCAGGCGGCTGAGGTCAGCCTTGCCGTCGACTGCGTCGGCCAGTTCGCCTGGGCGCGCTGGTTCTCGCAGGAGCGGCAGGACGTGCTGTACCTCGACGAGCACGGCGCCGAACAGACCCTTTCGCAGGGTGGCTGGGACATACCGCGCGACTGGTCGCCCGATGGCCGCTTTCTGCTCGTCGACCGCTGGATCGGGGATCGGTGCGAGACCCGGCGTGTGGGCCTGGACGGCAGCGTGCAGCAGGTGCTGATCGGGCCGAGCTCCGTCGGAAACTCCCAGTGGTCACCATCCGGGGACCTGATCGCAGTCCAATACGGCTCGTGCACCGACGGGGTCGAGCAGATCGATGTCGTTCTGCTCGATGCGGCGACGTTGGCGCCACTGGACTTCGTCCCGAACACCACGAGTGAGCTGGATCAGCATCCTGCCTGGTCACCGGATGGCAGCGAGATCGTGTTCGTGCGCTCCGAGCACGCGCTGAACAGCTATGCCGTCGCAACCCGCGAGCTGCGCGAAATCGCACAGTTTCCCCGCCGCATCGATTTCCCCGTGTGGTCTCCCGACGGTGATTACATTGCCGTCGTCGCGTACTCCCCGCAGCAACTCCTCATCCTGGACGGACAGTCGGGTGAGATCGTAGCGACCACACCGGATTCGATCATTGCGATCACCGCGGCATGGCTGCCCGATGGCAGGACCATCCTCTTCAACGGACTGCAGGGCGCCGACGAGTCGCTGTATTCCATGAGCGTGGAGGATGGCGCGACGCGCCGCTTCACGGGAGAGGTCTCGGGCATCGTCGCCGCCGGTCTAAGCGTGGATGTAGACGCCCGTGTGCTGTTCGTGGCCCGCCCGACGGGCACCAACGCAGTGTTCGTTGCCGATGCCGATGGCAGCAACGCCCGGCAGCTGAAATCGGGCAGCGAGCACATGCAGATACCGGTGTGGCGAAGCACGGTGAGCGCTTCTGCAAGCCTTGCCAGGAGGGGTGCGGCTCGCCAGGCGCAGGCAAGCCGGCAACAGGGTGCGCCGCAATGATCGGATCGAGGCATCGCGATGGGGCCGGTCGGCTCATATGCGAACCGGGGCGCACCTAGTTGTTCGGATTCGGCTTGTCCGTGCCCGGAGTGCCATCCTCGTCGCCGAACTGCGTGAGCACGACGTAGCCGGCGACGGCCGCTGCGAGGCCGACGAGGGAGAACGTACGCCAGCGGCTCAGCCGACGCTCCTCGAGCTCCAGGATGGCCGCATTGGAGAGCGTAATGCGCCGGTGGAGTCGAGCTGGCGCGGTGCCGGGCTCGGGAATCACGGACGGGATCGAGAGCACCAGTGCGGCCGGCTCGACGTCCACGACTTCGCCCTGGATCACGCGATCCTGCAGCCCGACGAGGTCCTCGAGCCGTGCCGACTCCTCGGACGTGATCCGCGCGCGCACGTCCAGGCCGGGGTCAGCCTCGAGCGGGTCGATGAGGAAATAGCTGTAGCAGCCGCTGCTCGCCAGCGAGCCCAGGAGAATGATCGCGCAGGCCATCCGGGCTCGACCGCCACTGCAGACGGGGGCGGCGTTCGCCGCCCCCGCAGGTACTGGTTCCCGCAGTGAAGAGCGACTCATCCACGCAGGCTGTCGTTGGTGTTCAGCTCCTCCTGGCTGATCGGAATGCACTGATCCCGATTGGCCAGGAAGTCATGGTGCGCGGGACCGCTCTCGGCAAACCAGCGGCGCAGGTCCCACAGCCGACGGTTCTCGAGCCACGTTGTGGCGCCCCGCTCGACGTGCAGGATGCTCCACGCATCCTCCAGCGTGAGCGGTGGCACGAGCGGGTCCATTCCGTAGTGGGCGCGAGCCTCGTTGAGCAGCAGGAAGGCACCGGGGATGTCCGAGTTCCGCAGCGCGGCCTCTGCCCGCAGCACCAGCATCTCGGTGCCGGACACGAGGGGTACGTCGTCTTCCGTGCTCGTGTACTTCTTCTGCTGGTAGTGCGGTGTGCTGCCGTTCGCGCCTACGGCCACGGAGCCGTCATCCTCGTACACGATGATCCAGGGTGCGCGTGGATCATCCGGATGGTCGGCCCACTCGGTGTCGAAGACCGTGTACTCGAACCGGTCGTGCGTCTCGTACGCGATCTGGTTGCTCTCGCCATCCGCTGACAGCATCGAAACGTAGGAGAAGTCGACGGGCACCTGCTGCGCGTCCTGGACCGCACCCGCCCAGTCGCCGAGCCAGGCGCGCACGCTGGCGCGACCGGCGTACGCGGCCGTGACCACGTCGTCGCTGCCTGCCGCCTGGCCGATGGCGATCGCCTGGGTGAACTGGTCGATGGCGCGTTCGAAGTGGACGGTGTGCGGCTCGCGTCCGCCGCCGTCGATCGCTGTCTCGCACACGTTCTCGCCGAGAGTGCGATTCGCGAAGCCGGCGAGCAGGTACGCACGTGCGACGAAAGGCGAGCTCTCGAATGCCCCCGGCGTATCTTCGAGGATGCCCTCGATGCGGACGATTCCCTGTTCGGCGACCCAGCGCGCCTGGTGCATGGTGCCCCAGATGCCGTCGACGTCCTCGGGCAGGATCGTTCCACTCGGAACGTCCGCCCAGTCGTAGCTCCCGCCATGGAACAGCTCGCCGGCCGCGAGCGGCACCCAGGCCTCGAGCAGGCCGTCCATCGCCTGTGCGAGGTCGTAGGACATGCCGACGACCAGGCCGGAAATCGCGGCGCGGTTGTCGAGGTTCTCATCCGCGATACGGCCGGGCGCCTCCGTCTCGAAGATGTCACAGGCAGCCAGCGGGACCAGGACGATGAGTGCGGCCGCGCGAAGCAGGTTCGTTGCGTTCGACATCGATCTCGTCTCCCGGTCTCAGAACGTGAAGCGCAGCGCCATCAGGAACGCGCGCGCCGGCGGAATCTGGTAGTAATCGCGACGGCCGAACTCACCACCGCCCGGCTGATTGCCGGAAGCATCCGCTGCATCGGTCATTTCGGGATCCGCACCGGTGTAGTCGGTGATCGTGAACAGATTGCGCGCCGAGAGCGTGATGCTCGCCTGGTCGGCGAAGCGGATGAAGCGCTCCGGGATGTCGTACGTCAGCGAGATGTAGCGCATCTTGAGGAAGTCGCCCTTTTCGGTCCAGAAACCAACGCTGGCACCGACCGTCTGGGCATCCTCGTTGTTCTGGCCGATGTAGGCACAGCGCGCACGGTCGATCGCACTCACGCCATCGAGGGCCGAGGCATCGCCTTCTTCCGTGTACGCCCAGATCTTCTCCTGGATCGCGAAGCACGGGTGCCATGCACCCCGGCGTCCGCTCTGGTAGCCTGTGTAGTTCTGTACGACGTGACCGCCCTGGAACTCAGCCAGTGCATCCAGCGTGAGCCGCTGGAAGAACGTGATCGTCGTCCCCAGGCCGAGCAGCCGATTCGGATACACGAGCCCGATGATCGTATCGGTGACTACGGGTGCGCCGATCTCATTCGGGTTCATCACCCGGTCGTTCACGTACACGGGCCCCGGCTGCCCCTCGATCAGATAGGAGTTGAGGCCGGTGTAGATGCGCGTGGTGTCCGGATCGCCGTCGTCCAGGTCGATGACCTCGCTGTCGAACAGCGTGCCGTTGAAGCGGACCTGCCAGTCCAGGTTGGTCGTGCGCAGCAGGCCGGCCGTGAGGGCGAACTCGACGCCCTTGTTCACCATCTCGCCGACGTTCTCGTTGCGTGACGCCAGGAAGCCCTGCGACGGCGGGTACACGACCGGCACGAGCGCGTCGATCGTACGCGCGTGGAAGGCCGTGAACTCCGCGCCGAGGCGACCGTCGAAGAAGCTGGCATCGAAGCCCGCTTCGATCTCGCGTGTCCGCTCCGGGCCGACCTTGTCATTGCCGATGTCCAGCGGCGTGAACCCGGGCTCGCCATCGTCGCCGGAAACCGGCGCCCACGTCCGGACCTTGTCGAACGCGTTCGGTGCCTTGCCTGACTCGCCAATGGCTGCGCGGAGCTTGAACGTCTCCCAGAAGTCGGTGGGCCACCAGTCGTAGTCGGACAGCACGTACGACGCACTCACCTTCGGATACGCCTGGAGACCGAAGTCGTCACCGAAGGCGCTGTTGCCATCGACGCGCAGGCCGCCCGTAAGGAAGAGGCGGTCGCGCCAGCCGAGCTGCTCCTGCAGGAAGAAGCCTGCATTCGTGCCGGACACGACGTCGTCGGCGCGATACGTCAGCTCTGCACCCGACTCGAGGGTGGGCTCGCCGGGGCCGGCGAAGCTCTGCACATCGAACTCGGTCCAGCGCCGCCGGTCGCGGAACAGCTGCCCGCCCCAGGAGAACGTCGATGCCAGCGATTCGCCGAAGTTGTTCCGGAAGGAACCGGCGTAGTCGAGCGAGACCTTGGTATGGAGCGTGTTCTCGTCCCAGTAGTACCCCTCCGGCAGCGTCAGATAATCGAACGGCAGGGTCGTCTCGGCGTTGATGTGGGTATAGTCGTAGCCCACCGTAAAGCGGTGCGTGAAGTTCTCCGTCGGCGAATACATCGCGGTCAGACCCGTCGTATAGTGATCCGAGCTCGCGAGATTGTCGCTCTCGAAGGCGTACACGTTCGTGACACAGGTCGTACCATCGGGCACGGCGTCGCATTCACCGGCCTTGCCGCCTCGCAGGTAGTTGTTCGCGCCACGCCCCACGTTCAGCAGGAAGCCCTCCGAGTTGTTGCCATCGGCAACGAACCGACTCTCCCGCTTCTGATAGGAGTTGTTCAGTGTGAAGGTGAGCTCGTCCATCGGCGAGAACGTCACGTTGGCGCGGAAGCCGCCGTCGGTCGAGCGCTGCGTCGGCAGGATGCCATCTTCGCGACCGAAGTTGCCGGAGGCGAAGTACGTGATGTTGCCCGTCCCGCCGCGAACCGACAGCGCGAAATTGGTGATCGCGCCGTTGCGCATCCAGTCGCCGTCGGACGGACACGTCGGATCCACGAAGGGCTCGCGCTCGCCGGTGTCGATGTCGAAGCCGTAGAGCAGCTCCGTGTCGCCGCAATTGACGTACTGCTCGCTCGGATCCGCGTCCGTGCCCCAGCGGGCACCACTGTTCACACCTGCGGTGAGCTCAGTGCTCCAGATCGCGTCCGAACCCGCCACGCCCCGCTTCGTGAATACCTGGATCACGCCGTTCGACGCCTCGGTCCCGTACAGCGTGGTCGCAGCCGCGCCCTTCACGATTTCGATGCGCGCGATGTCCTCCGGCGCGATGTCCTGCAGCGGCGAAATAAAACCCCGACCGCCCCAGCCGGCGCGTGTCGGCTGGTTGGCGATGCGCACGCCGTCGACGTAGATGAGTGGCTGTGCGTCCTGCGACACCGAATTGATTCCGCGGATCTTGATGGTCGACCCGGACCCCGGCTGGCCGCTGTTCGCCATGAAGGTCACCCCGGGCGCCCGGCCGGCGAGAACGTCACTCGCATTGACAACCGGCACATTCTCGATCTGCGCGGCACCGACCGTTGCAACGCTGTTGCCGATCTCCTTGCGGCGCACCTGCGCGGCCGTGCCCGTCACGACGATCTGGTCGAGCGCCACCGCGGTCTGCGACAGCGTGAAATCGACGGTGACCGTCTGGCCGGCCGTCACGTCGATCGTCCGCTCCTCGCCGCCGTACCCGATCAGCTGGACCGCGACCACGTGCTGGCCAGCCGGCACCCCGGTCAGCATGTAGACCCCGTCCGCATTGGTCAGCATGCCGATGCCGGTGCCACTGACCATGACCTGCGCACCGGCCAGCGGTTGACCTGAGCCCTCGCTGGTTACCGTGCCCTGGATGCGACCGGTGGTCTGCTGGGCCCCGGCCGAGGTCGGCCATGCCGCGAACAGCATGGTCACGACACATACCAACGCACGGGCGACTGCGGAGCGGATCGTCATGGCGATGCCTCCGAAGAGATGTGCTGTGTTTTCTGATCTACTGAAGCGCGTTGCGCTCGCGCTCCGAACAGAATTCGAACAGCCACGGGGGCTGTCGAAAGAAATCGCCTCGATACGGCAGGCGCCTGATGACTGACCAATAGGGGTGGTCTGCGACAATACGCGACCGCGCGACGCGCTGTCAAGAAGCAATCCGGGGCGGTGACCGCCCCGCGGCTCAGGTCACGACCCGGCCGAAACCGGCCGCTGCGCGCAGGTGCCGGGCCATCCCTGCTCGCAGGCGATCGCATAGAGTCGTGCCGGATCACGTTCCGTCAGTGGCGGTTTGGTCCCCCTGAGCACGATGGGCAGGTCAGCGAGCCGCGGGGCTTCCCGCGCAGGGGCAACGGCGCCGGGCCCCTCCGGGCGGGCAGCGGCACATGCCGGTGTGAAGCCCAGGCTGCACCCCCGGACCAGCGCCTGGCCTGCCGGTTCGCCCGCTTCCAGGCGGCGGATTGCCCACTCGTTGCAGGCCCACCCGGAGCCGTTCTCGCAGTAAATTCCCGTCATCGCCAGGACATAGTCACAGGCGCGCTCGCTGCCAGCGCTGCACGCCTGGTCCCAGAACGGCAGTGCCTGGCCTGGATGGTGGTCTCCGACACCTCGTGAGACGCTCAGCGCCAGGAAGACGCAGGCCCAGACGGCGGTCCACGCGAGATGGGCTCTGCGCGCACTCGACGGCGCCGCCGCGACGGCCTGCCGCGGGGCTCGAGTGAGCCGGTCGATCCCGCGCACGGTCAGATTCATGAGCGGCACCGGGAGCAGTTTGTCGTAGAACGTCGGAACTCCGAGTGCACTGAGCAGCACGTAGAAGGCGGCGGTGCCCGTGCCGTAGATCGCACCGAAGGCGACACGTCCCGTGCCGGTCCGCGGCGAGGTGGACGGGTCGGTGAAGAGGAGGTGCATCCCGAGAAAAACGGGCAGCGGGATGTGCGAGTCGAAGAAAAGGTAAGTGCCGGTGACCTGAAGGTAGACCTCACTGATGAGGAACAGCGTGACCACGGCCGACAGCGTCATCCGCGCCACCCCGAACAGGACCTGGCCCGGGAGTGACACGAGGAAGATCACGAGGTACATGTGCGGCGGGTAGAACTGCGTCGTGGCGATGGCGGTCCCCAGCGTGATGTCGGAGGACGCCGTCGCGATCAGCAGGATCGACGCGAGCCCGAGCGGGAAGGAGGACGGGTTGAAGATGTGTGCCGAGCGTCCCTCACGCTGCCAGCGGATGAACTCCTTGGCCGCGAACCCGACCAGGATCATCGCAAACTGCAGGGCGAACCATTCCGGCTTGAACCAGAGGAACAGGTTGATGCTGAGGATGACCGGAAACGGGCCGAACCCGATCGGGTACCGGTGACGGCGCGAAAGGTTGAGCAGCGCATCGACGCCGTAGGCAAACACGAGCTGTGCAACGATGAGAGGCAGGAACGCATAGACGAAGCGGACATGCCACCCCCAGTACAGCAGCACGGCAGCCTGCGCACATGCCTGCACCCAGTGCGGCGTGCGGATGACGACCTCGAGGGCCAGCGACCGGCTGCTCCGGCGCGAACGAAGCCAGACGGCAGCGGTCCACGCGAGCAGCAGGCCGCCCGCACCTGCGAATGCCCAGAACAGGCCTGGCGTTCCGACGGCCAGCGGTGCAAACGCGAGCAACACTGCCGCACACGAGAGCGGCAGCAGCAGCACGCGAGCGGTTCCCGGTCCACTCGCGCGCTGAGTTGGCGTGCTCGCCGCGGCAGGCGCCGTGATTACCGGTGAAACGTCCCTTCCCATGTGCGGTCGCCTTTCCGTAAGAACGGATCGGTTACGTGCCGGGGCCGGAGGATCCGCCGGCAGACGACGAACCAGTTGATCGCCAGCATGGCGACCAGAGAAGCATCCTGATGGGAACAAGCGGTGGCCGCCGCTGGCAGGCAGCGCGCGGGGTCACTGGAATGATATGCAGATCGACCGGACCGGCAATGGTGTCATTCCAGCGCTTCCGGTCGGGTGCACGGCCGCAGTCATGGCCGCGACGTCGAGCCTGACAAACGCGAAACCGAGCCGCAGCGAGTTGGGGAAACGAGGGTTTCGGCGCGCCTGCCGGTGCCGGGGCAATCCTCGCGTTCCCTTCCGCGCACCGGCAGCCCACCCTATGATCCCGCCCTGATCCAAACCCGAGGGGCGAGCGATGATGCGACTGCGGCACCTGCACACCCGCGTACTCCTGAGCGCTGCCCTGCTGTGCAGTGCGGCGCCGGTTCACGCGCAGAACGACTACTACTTCCCGGCCGGCGAGACCTTCGATCCGTCGGTTCCGAGTCCTGCGGAATTCCTCGGTTACGACATCGGCGACTGGCACACGCGGCACGACCGCATCGTCGCGTACATGCAGGAGCTGGCGCGTGTATCGCCGCGCGCTACCTACCAGTCGATCGGCACCACGTACGAGCAGCGTGCGATGCCGGTGCTGACCGTGACGTCGCCCGAGAATCACGCGCGACTGGAGCAGATCCGGCAGGAACACCTGCGCGCGATCGATCCGGCCCAGCCGTATCCCGGTGCGGGAGAGCGACCGGCGATCGTGCACCTCGGCTACAACGTGCATGGCAATGAGCCGTCGTCCGCGGAGGCGGCCATGCTCACTGCGTACTGGCTGGTCGCGGGACAGTCGCCGGAGGTGCAGCGCTACCTGCGTGAAGGCGTGTACCACGTGGAGCCGTCGCTCAACCCGGACGGCCGCGACCGGCATGCGCACTGGGCGAACATGCACCGTGCGGAGCCACCGGTCTCCGACCCGGCCGACCGTGAGCACAACGAGGTGTGGCCGGGCGGCCGTACGAACCACTACTGGTTCGATCTCAACCGGGACTGGCTGCCGCTGGAGAACCCGGAGAGCCGCGCACGCATCGAGTTCCACCACGCGTGGCGCCCCAACGTGGTCACGGACTATCACGAGATGGGCACCAGCAGCAGCTACTTCTTCGAGCCGAGCGAACCGCACGGGTCGTGGAACCCGCTGCTGCCGGAGGAAATCTACACGGACATCACGCTCGACTTCGCGCGCTACTGGGCAGGCGCGCTGGACGAAATCGGCTCGTTCTACTTCACCAAGGAAGTCTACGACAACACGTATCCGGGCTACGGCTCTACCTACCCGAAGTTCCTGGGTGGGCTCGGACTCGTCTTCGAGCAGGCCAGCTCGCGCGGACACGTGCAGCAGAGCAGCCACCACGGCGAGCTGACGTTTGCCTTCACGATCCGCAATCACGTACGGACCAGTCTCGCGACCGTGCGCGCGGCAATCGATCAGCGTGCGCGCATGCACGACTACCAGCGCAGGTTCTTCGAGTCAGCGCTGGACGAGGCGGCGGAGTTCCCGGTCCGGGCATACGTCTTCGGCCATCCGCACGACGCATCCCGCAACCGTGAGTTCCTCGACCTGCTGCTGCGCCATCGCATCCAGGTCTACGCCCTGGGAGACGAGATTCGTGCCGACGGCAACGTCTTCAGGCCCGGCTCCGCATGGATCGTCCCGACGCGCCAGCCGCTGTACCGCATGGTGCGCACGATCTTCGAGCGCACCAGCGAATACGCGGACAGCCTGTTCTACGATGCATCCACCTGGACCGTCAGCCTCGCCTACGGCATGCCCGACGCCGCCGTGCGCGGAGGGTACGACGCGGGAGCACAGGTGACGGCGGTGCCCGAAGCCGCCGGTGCCGGCACCGTGCCCCGCAGCAGCTACGCGTATGTGCTCGACTGGAGTGACTACTACGCGCCGCGCGCACTCTACGCGATGCTCTCACAGAACGTTCGTGCGGACGTCGCCTTCGAGCCATTCACGGTTCTGACCAACGAGGGTGAGCGGACGTATCCACGCGGTTCGATCGTCGTGCCCGTCGAGCGGCAGAGTGCCGACGCTGCCGCACTGCACGACATCGTACGCACCGCGGCCGCGGACGCCGGCGTGCGCTTCCAGGCCGTCGCAAGCGGCTACGTCGTGGCGGGCCCTGACCTCGGCAGCCGCAGCTTCCGTCCGGTCACACTGCCCCGCCTCCTGATGCCGATCGGTGAGGGTCTCTCCGCCAACGAGGCAGGCCAGCTCTGGCATCTGCTGGATACCAAGATGGCAATGCCGGTGACGAAGGTGGATCCGGGCGACTGGGACCGGATCGATCTGAACGACTACGACGTCCTGGTGCTCGTCTCGGGCAATCACGGGTACATCGACGGCGAACGGCTGGAGGCGCTGCGCCGCTGGATCCGCGCAGGCGGAACACTGGTCGCCACCCGCACAGCCACCCAGTGGGCCGTGCGCAACGGACTGGCGCCGAACACGACGCTGGCGGACGAGGAGGCGGTCGACAGCACCCTCACGCGCCGCGACTTCGCCGATGCCGTCGAGATCGAGGGCGCGCAGGAAATCGGCGGGTCCATCTGGCTGGCCGACCTCGACACCACGCACCCGCTCGCATTCGGCTACCACGATCGGCGCCTCGCGGTCTGGCGCGACCACGAGCTGTTCTTCGAGCCGAGTGAGAACCGGTACAGCACCGTCGCACAGCTCACGGCAGAGCCGCACCTGAGCGGCTACATCTCCGCTGCCAACCTCGAGCGATTGCGCAACTCACCCTCGGTCCTCGTCGACCGGCTCGGCCGCGGCACCGTGGTGCTGCTGATCGACAACCCGAATTTCAGAGGATACTGGCTGGGGACCAACCGGCTGTTCCTGAATGCGCTGCTGTTCGGTTCGTTGATCACCGTTCCCTAGCCGTCCAGGCATCTCGACGATCGCATCCACCACGCCCGCCAGATCCAGCATCGGATCTGGCGGCCGCCGGAGGAGCTGCGCAGCCCGCGCAGCGGCAGCCGGCTCACCCGTCGTGACCGCCCTGGTGCCCCTCCGCGCCCATCATCATGCAGTGCATCATCATCATCTGATGCATGTGCTGCATGTCACTCATGCCGGCGCGCGGCTGTCCCGCATCCATGCGCGGCGGGCCGGCGCTATCGGGGCGTGCGGGCATGCGCGGCATTGCGGCGGCGTCTGCGCCGGGCGGCATCGCGTGCATCGGGCGCAGTGTCTGGAGCGTAGCGCGCTGCTCGGCCGTCAGGACCTGCCGTGCCTCGACACTGGCTCGCACGACCGCGACGTGCGCCTCCACCATGTGCTCCGCGGCTTCCTCGAGCGCGTCCTCGTACTCGTCGAAGTCGGGAGAGTCTGCGCGCAGCAGCTCGACGGCTCGCATGTGCGCAGCACGCACCGGCTGCATGTGCTCGGCGCCGATCGCCTGCGTCCGGTCGCTGATCGCCTCGAGCCGGCTGACCTGGTCTGCGGAAAGCGACAGCGCTTCGCGGTGCTCGAGCAGCAGCGCCGCTGGCGGCCCGCCCATCATGTCCATGCACTGCTGCATCGCCGGCGCCTCCGCCGGCATCGGGTGCTGCTGTGCCGCGGCGGGCAGTGCAACGGCGAGGGTCGCGAACGGGATGAGTGCGGCAGCCGGTCTGAGTGAACGTGCTCTCATGGATACCTCCGGGGGTCGGGGAGCAGCTGGCGCGCTGAGCGCAGCGGGACCGACGCCAGCACTCGGCGCCAGCACTACCTGTCCTGCGACTCCCGTACCACGGCGGTGCCGGCCGCCGCCTGTGAGCAAAGTCACGGTTTCCGGCGACCTGATCCTCCATCCTTCCACCCATACCCGCACTCGGGGGAGGAACGCATGGCGCAGTCGGCAAATCTCGGGTTTCCGCGCATCGGCGCGGACCGCGAGCTGAAGCACGCGATCGAGGCGTACTGGGCGGGACGCCTGCCCGCACACGATCTTCACGAGACGGCCCGCCGGCTGCGCGCCGCGCACTGGGGCATGCAGCAGGATGCGGGCATCGCGCTGATCCCGTCCAACGACTTCTCCCTCTACGACCACGTGCTCGACACGGCAATGCTCGTCGGTGCCGTTCCGGAGCGCTACGGTCGCGCAGGCGGCAGCGATGCGCTTGCGACGTACTTCGCACTCGCGCGCGGGGTGCAGACGGGAGGGCGCGACGTCGCCGCGCTCGCGCTGACGAAGTGGTTCGACACGAACTACCACTACATCGTGCCCGAGCTGGGGCCGGAAACGCGCCTGTGCCTGTCCGCCACCAGGCCGTTCGACGCATTCAGCGAAGCGCTCGCGCTCGGCGTCCGCACCCGGCCTGTGCTGCTCGGTCCCGTCAGCTTCCTGCTGCTGAGCCGATCGACCGACTCGTCTTTCGACCCCCTCGAGCGGCTGCTCGATCCTCTCGTCGAGATCTATGGTGAAGTGATCCGTCGCCTGGGCGAGCTGGGCGCGGAGTGGATCCAGGTGGACGAGCCGTGCCTCGTGCAGGATCGCACGCCCGCCGAGCTGGCCGCGCTGGAGCGCGCCTACTCCAGGCTCGCCGATCACGCCGGCAGCGCCCGCCTGCTCGTGCAGACGTACTTTGGCGACGTCGGCGCGGCGTACCCCGTGCTCGCCCGCCTGCCGGTGGCGGGCATCGGCCTCGACTTCACGCGCGGCGACAACCTCGCTCTGCTGACGCGGCACGGTCTGCCGGCGGACCGCATCCTTTCCGCCGGCATCGTGGACGGCCGCAATGTCTGGATCAACGACCTGGAATCCTCGCTCGGGAAGCTGGACGCGATCACCGCGCACGTCGCGCCGGACCGGCTGATCCTCGCGCCGTCCTGCTCGCTCCTGCACGTACCGCTGGACGCCGGTCGCGAGACTGCACTGGACCCGGAGCTGCGGTCGTGGCTCGCATTCGCGCGCCAGAAGCTGGACGAGGTCGCCACGCTCACGCGCGCGGTCAATGAGGGGCGTGCGGCGATCGACGACGAGCTCGCGCGGAACCGAACGATCCTGCGTACGCGCGCCGCGTCCGCCCGCACACGGGATCCGGAGGTGCGTGTGCGCACCGCGCAGCTGGATCCGGCGGGCGCTGCACGCGACGTCGCATACGGCGAGCGCCGTACTCTGCAGCAGGCCCGGCTCGCGCTGCCAGCGCTGCCGACCACGGTCGTCGGCTCTTTCCCGCAACACGCGGAGGTGCGTGCGGCGCGGCGGCGCTACCACGCAGGCGAGATCGGAGCGGAAGAGTACGAACGCTTCCTGCAGAAGGAGGTCGAACGCGCGGTCCAGGTGCAGGAGGCAGCGGGCATCGACGTGCCCGCACATGGCGAGTTCGAGCGCGGCGACATGGTCGAGTACTTCGCGGAGCGATTCGACGGCTACGCATTCACGCGGCACGGCTGGGTGCAGTCGTTCGGCACGCGCTGCGTCAAGCCCCCCATCCTCTTCGGAGACGTGCGGCGGCCTGCACCAGTCACCGTCGCATGGTGGCAGTACGCGCAGTCGCTCACGAACAGGCCGATGAAGGCGATCCTGACCGGACCCGTGACGCTGCTGCAATGGTCGTTCGTGCGCGACGACCAGCCGCGCAGCGATACCTGCGTTCAGCTCGCACTCGCCGTGCGCGACGAGGTGCTCGACCTCGAGCGCGCCGGCGCTGCCGTCATCCAGGTCGACGAGCCCGCACTGCGCGAAGGCATGCCGCTCCGCCACGAACAGGCCGCGGGCTACCTCGCCTGGGCCGTGGGCTGCTTCCGCCTCGCGACCGGCGGCGTCCGGTCGGACACGCAGATCCAGACGCACATGTGCTACTCGGAGTTCAACGGGATCATGGACGCGATCGAGCAGCTCGACGCCGACGTGCTGCTCATCGAGAACGCACGATCGAACGAGGCGCTGCTCGAAGTATTCCGCGAGCGCGGCTACCCGCGCGATATCGGACCGGGCGTGTACGACATCCACTCGCCACGCGTACCATCGGCAGATGAAATGGCTGCACGGCTCCAGGCTTCACTGCGCGTGCTGCCGGCCACGCACGTCTGGGTGACGCCGGACTGCGGGCTCAAGACGCGCACGTACGAGGACGTGGAGCCCGCGCTCGCGAACATGGTGCGCGCCGCGCGCACGGTGCGAGCCGCGTGTATCTCGCGGAATGAACCCCCTCTGAGCGGTGCAGCGCAGGAGGCAGTGCGCGGCGGTGTCGCATCCGAGACGGGCTGGGCGCTGTACCTGCAGCGATTCAGCGCGCTGCTGGAGGAGTGACGCGCTCGTACCAGCCGCTCAACGCACCCGGATCGTTTCCCCCTGCTGCTGTTCGTCCGGGCCGGTCCTGCGGCTCTGCTGTTCGGGCGGCTTGCCGAAGTTGAACGTGAGGCCGACGCTCACCATCCGGGAGCTGAAGCTCGAGCGGCTGACCTGGACGTGCGTGGCATCCCGCGTGGAGCTGTCGTAGCTGTAGAGGTTGAGCGGATCGCTCACGCTGAGCGATATGCTGCCCTTGTTGCCGAACATCTGCTGGCGCAGCGAGATCGACGTGAACAGGTAACCGGACGCGCGTCCCTGCAGGATCGACTGCTGCGGGAAGTAGTTCGCGTACATCTGCGAGGTGAGAGACTCGCGGATCTTCACGCCGACATTGCCGCCGAGCGACCAGAGGAACGCGGCGCGGCGATGCTGCCCGGCGATGTTGCTGCCGTCGCGCTCGTCGCGGTAGACGCTGAACGACGTCGAACCGGTCACGCGACCGGAGGGCGGCAGCGAGATGGTGAAGCTGGAGCCGTACGCCTTGCTCGACGCTGCGTTCTCCCAGCGGGACGTTGCGACGCCCTCCTCATCCACCGTCCGGATGCGCTCCCAGACGTCCGTCGAGTAGCGGTAATACGGCGCGATGCGCAGCGTGCCGAGCCTGCCGGTGATGCTGCCGTCGAGTGTGATCGACTGCGTGTGGCTCGGGCGCAGGTTTGGATTGCCCGCGTAGCGGTTCAGCGGATCGGTCACGGGAACTGCGGGATCGAGGTAGTAGGGGTGCGGCCGGTTGATCCGCTTCGAGTAGAGCAGTCGGAGCGTGCGCCCGGGCTTCGGCGTCCAGGACAGGTTCGCACTGGGGAAGAGCGTGTTGTAGGGACGGTCGAACTCGTCACCGGTCACGAGCGAAAGGAACTCCGTCTCGGCGCGCTCTGCACGCAGCCCTCCCTGGATGCCGAACTGCCCGAACGTGCGTGCCCACGTCCAGTACAGTGAATGGAAGATCTCCTCGAAGTCGAAGCCTGACGCTGCGCGCGTAGAGGGGACGTCGTCGTCGGGCGATGCGTAGATGCGCAGCAGGTTGTCGCCGTTCTGCGTTCGCTGCCAGGCCTTGTAGCCCAGATCGACGCGGCCGCCGAAGAGCGGTGCAAAGTAATCGGCCTGAATGGAGAGCTGCCCGTCGCCGACGTCCTGGTCGTTGTCCGTGATCTCGTCGGTCAGGTCCGCCGGCTCACCGTTCTGCACGTGCATGTGGCGGGTCATGAAGATCTCGCTCTCGTGCCCACCATTGGTCCAGCGTGCGTCGATGGTCAGCTCGCGCTTCTGCTGCTCGAACACCTGCTTGAAGCCGGCGCCGATGTTGTAGCTGTGCCAGCCCTGGCTCTCGTCGGAGAGCCGGTCGTAGCGTTCCAGCTCGACGTGGCCCTCGTTGAAGATGTCGTAGCCGGTCACGCCGCCGCCGCTGCCGCTGCTGCTGTACATCCATGCGTTGGACCACAGTGTCGCCTGCGCACCGACCTTCAGCTCCGCCGTCCAGTCGAGGTTCCAGCCGCGTGAGCGATTGTCCCGCGTCGCATTCTGTTCGACGACCGTAATCGGATCCGCCAGCAGGTTCTCGCGGCGATCGTAGGACGTGTACTCCATGCCGTAGCGGTTCACGCCACCGCCGGCGAAGAGCGTGAGGCCACCGCGCTGGTAGTTGAGCCGCCCGCTCAGGAACTGCCGGTTGCGTGTCGATGCGTTCGCGGAGAGGCTGCCGCTGAGACCCAGGTCCAGGTCGTCCTGCAGCACGATGTTGACGATGCCGCCCATGCCCTCCGGATCATGACGTGCCGAAGGGTTCGGCATCACCTCGACGCGCTCGATGCGATTGCCGGGAAGCTGCTCGAGAAAGTTGGCGAGCTGCTCGCCGCGCAGCGGCGCGGGCCGGCCGTTGATGTGGATCGCGACCGGACGATTGCCACGCAGCTTCACGTTGTTGTCGACGTCGATCTCGAGCTCCGGGACCGCGCGCAGCACGTCGATGCCCGTGCCTGTCTCAGCGACCGGCATCGCAGCGGTGCCGTAGATCGTGCGATCCGCCTCGATGATGACACCCGAGCGTTCCGCCTCTGCGACAACGGCGTCGAGTGCGACAGCGCTCACCTCCAGGTCGATCGTGCCCAGGTCGGCCGTGCTCGAGGCTGCAGTCAGCGAAATCGTTTCACTGTTCCGGGACTTGAACCCGATGAAGCTGACGCGAATGCGGTAATCACCGAGGGGCAGCGATTCCAGGACGAAGCCGCCACTGGCTTCGGTCAGCACACCCGTGACCACGGTGGAGTCCTCAGCGCTTCGGAGCGTGATGGTGACGCCGGCGAGGGGAGTCGAGTCGGCGTCGACCACGGTACCGGTGATGCGGCCCGGTCCGCCGACCTGCGGGAGGTCCTGGGCCGTCAGTGCTTGCGGGAGCGCGCCGCACAGCAGCAACGCAGGGAGAAGGAGAGCCGATTTCATGACGCCATCGCTGCGCGTGTTGACGACCGCAGGCTGCCATGGCACAGGGAAATCCTGCTTCCGCGCGCGCCGCGACAGTGCATACTTGGAATCAGTGACGGGGAATGGCCCCATCGGGAATGGCAGGCAAAGGAAAGCTGCCGCTGGAGGATGAGCGGCGCAAGGATCATCATCGTCGGTACCGACGCGGAAGGTGTCGTACTGCGCCCGATCAGCCGCACCGCTCGATATAGCAGCAGCGATCCATGGCATGCCCCCTCTCTCACCATGAGCTTGCGAGGCGCGCCCCGGCGGCCGATATCTTCGCACGATCCCGACGCTCTCCCGAACGCCCGGAACATCATGCGACGCAATCCGCACTCGTTCTCCCTGCTCGCGCTGCTCGCCCTTCTGCCAGCGGCTGGAGCATCGACACCGACGCACGCCCAGTCAGCCGCCGACGTGACCCCGCGCCGCGCCCTCGCCCAGCCTGCACTGTCACCCGACGGCGCGGAGGTGGCATTCGTGTCCGGTGGCGATATCTGGGCGGTCCCGTCCAACGGCGGAACAGCTCGCCTGCTGGTGAGTCACGAGGCGACGGAATCGCGGCCGCTCTACTCGCCGGATGGACGCCAGCTCGCGTTCGTCTCGAATCGCGGTGGCAGTGACGACCTGTTCGTGCTCGAGCTCGAGACCGGCGCAGTCAACCGGCTGACGTGGAGTGATGCCGCGGAATCGCTCGATACCTGGTCGCACGACGGACAGTGGCTGTACTTCACGACCACCGCGGGCGACATCGGTGGCATGACGGACGTGCAGAAGGTGAGCATTGCGGGTGGCACGCCGGTTCTCGTGTCCGGCGATCCGGCGACGCCCGAGTACTTCGCTGCGCCGTCGCCCGACGGCCGCGCGGTTGCGATGAGCGCCCGCGCGCGCATGGGCTTCTCGCAGTGGTGGCGCAACGGCCACAGCCACATCGATGAAGCCGAGCTCTGGCTGCTGGATGCGACGGGCTCGTCGTACACGCGCGTCTCGGAGCCGGGCACCAAGAACCTCTGGCCGCTATGGGCCGATGGCGGCCGCGCGCTCGTGTTCATGTCGGACCGCAACGGTGCGGAGAATCTGTGGATACAAGCCCTGGCCGACGGTTCCGCGCGACCACTCACGACGTTCACCAGCGGTCGCGTCCTCTGGCCGTCACTCGGCAACAGCGGCAACACGGTCGTCTTCGAGCGCGACTTCGGCATCTGGCGCCTCGACCTCGCGCCAGGCGCCGAGCCGCGACCACTGCAGATCACGCTGCGTGGTGCCGCGCAGGGTCCGACGACGGAGCATCTCACGCTGTCTTCCGGCTATTCCGACCTCGCCCTGTCGCCCGACGGAAAGAAGATCGCGTTCGTCGCGCGCGGCAACGTGTTCGCGGCGCCGGCCGATGCGAGTGCGCCCGCGCAACAGGTCACGGCGACGCCCGCACCGGAGGAAGATGTCACCTGGGCACCGGACTCGCGGCGCATCGCGTACACGTCACGGCGGGACGGCACGCCGCGTGTGTACGTCTACGACTTCGGCAGCGGCGAGGAACGCGCGATCGGTTCCGGTGAAGCCGTGCAGGCGACGCCGCGCTTCTCACCCGACGGCAACCGCCTCGCCTGGGTGCGCGACGGCCGGGAGCTGATCGTCGCTGACCTGCAGAACGGCAGCGAGCGCGTCGTCGCGACCGGTCACATGTGGAAGGCGCCGTTCACGATGGCGCGGCCGCTTGCCTGGTCGCCGGACGGTCGCTGGCTCGCGTACTTCGCGACCGACGCCCGGATGTTCACCCACGTCCATGTCGTCCCGGCCGACGGCTCGCAGCCTGCTCAGCGCATCAGTCAGCTCGCGAACTCCTTCGCCGGCAGCCTGGCCTGGGCGCCGGACGGAACCGCCCTGTACTTCGATACGCAGCATCGCACGGAGAACGGCCAGATCGCGCGCATCGATCTCGTTGCCCGCACGCCGGAGTTCGTCGAGTCCCGGTGGCGCTCCCTTTTCGAACAGGAAACGCCCGGCGAAAGCAATGACACGGCCCGCACACGCCGCCCGCAGTCGCAGAGCGACGCCGCAGTCGACTCCGTCGTCGTAGAGATCGAGCTCGACGGGATCCACCGCCGGCTCGAGCTGCTGCCGCTCGGCGTGGATGCGGGGCCTCTCACCTTCGCACCCGACGGCAAGACTGTCGTCTTCCAGGCGAGCGCCGAGGGACAGACCAACCTGTACTCGTTCTCGCTCGACCCACTCGCCGATGAGCGCCCGGTCGCGAAGCAGCTCACGTCGACGCCGGGTAGCAAGGGCCTGGCGCACTTCACGCCGGACGGAAAGACCATCTTCTATCTCGACCGTGGCCGGGTTCAGTCCGTCGGAATCGATGGGCAGAACGCTAAACCGGTGGCCGTGAACGCCGAGATGGACGTCGACTTCGATCGCGAGAAGCTGGAGGTGTTCGACCAGGGGTGGAGCTACCTCCGCGATCACTTCTACGATCCGGAGATGCACGGCAGCGACTGGGACGAGGTGCGCGCGCGCTTCGCACCGTACGTCGCAGGCGCAGAGACACGCCAGGAGCTCGAGCGACTGATGAACCTCATGGTCGGCGAGCTGAACGCATCACACCTCGGGCACAACGAGCCGACCGGACGCAGTGCCGAGACAGGACGCATCGGCGTCAACCTGGAACCCGGTCCTCTCGAGCAGGGCCTTCATCGCGTTACGTCGCTGGTCCCTCTCGGGCCGGCGGAGGTCGGCGGCGTGCGAGCCGGCGATTACATCCTCGCCGTGAACGATCAGCCGCTGCGCGCTGGCGAGAACCTGGACCGGCTGCTCGAGCGCACCGTCGGCGATCGCGTGGAGCTGCGCGTGGCCACGAACCCCGACGGCCGTGAAGCACGCACCATCGTGGTCAAGCCTGTCTCCACGTCCGCCGAAGGCGGGCTGCGCTACCGCGAATGGGTCGAGCGCAACCGCGCATACGTGCACGACGTCAGCAACGGCAGACTCGGCTACGTCCACATGGCCGACATGGGCTGGCCATCGCTGCAACAGCTCATTGTCGATCTCGACGCCGAAAACTTCGGACGTGAGGGCGTCGTCATCGACCTGCGCGGCAACCGCGGTGGCTTCGTCAACGCGTATGCACTCGATGTGTTCGCGCGACGCGGCTACATCACGATGGAGATCCGCGGCTTCCCCACCGCACCGGCACGCAGCATCCTCGGCCAGCGCGCGCTGGAGGCACCGACTGCCCTCGTCATCGACCTGAACAGCCTGTCCGATGCGGAAGACTTCACCGAGGGCTACCGCGCCCTCGGCCTCGGACCCATCATCGGAGAGCCGACCGCCGGCTGGATCATCTACACCTGGAACCTCCAGCTCGTCGACGGCTCCTCGTTCCGGATGCCGCGCAGTCGCATCCGCGGTGCCGCCGGCGACGACATGGAATTGTATCCGCGCCCCGTGGACGTGCATGTCGCCAGGCCGCTGGGCGAGGGCCTGAGCGACGGGGACCGGCAGCTGGATGCTGCGGTGCGCGCGCTGCTCGGCGGGTGACCCACGCGGGATCGGTTCCCTGCAACCGCCGGCTTCGGTCACCTATTTGTCAATATGTTGCTTGACAAATCCGACGCGGCAGCATACTCATCCGAGGTACACGTGCATCGGAGGTGAGGATGGCGGAGGGTGGCGGAGCGAACACGGGGGTGGATCTGCAGGACGGCGTACCGCTGGGCGCGCTGGCGGAGGGGGTCCCGCTGGCAGGGCACCTGGGCGAAGAGGCGATCCTGCTCGTGCGGCGGGGCGACACGGTGCATGCGATCGGCGCGACGTGCACGCACTACGGCGGGCCGCTGGCGGAGGGGCTGATCGTCGGGGACACGGTGCGCTGTCCGTGGCACCACGCGTGTTTCTCGTTGCGGACGGGCGAGGCGCTCGGTGCGCCGGCGCTGAACCCGGTGGCGACCTGGACGGTCGAGGTGCGCGACGGCCGCGCCTTTGTCGGCGGCAGGCAGGAAGCAGCGCCGCTGTCGTCGCGGGGCCGCCGCTCGGACGTGCGCGGTCCCGTGGTGATCGTCGGCGCGGGGGCCGCGGGCAGTGCGGCGGCGGAGTGGCTGCGTCGCGAGGGGTTCGTCGGCGACATCGTGCTGGTGGACCCGGATCGTGACGCGCCGTACGATCGGCCGAACCTGTCCAAGGACTATCTGCAGGGGACAGCACCGGAGGAATGGATCCCGCTCCGGCCTGCCGGCTTCTACGAGGAGCACCGGATCGAGCGCGTGAGCGATGCGGTAAGCCGCATCGACCGTGAGCGGCGAGTCGTACTGTTGCAGTCGGGTGTTTCCCTGCCCTACGCGGCGCTGCTGCTCGCAACCGGCTCGACGCCGCGGCGCCTGGACGTTCCTGGTGCGGACCGTGAGCACGTGCACACGCTGCGCTCGCTCGCGGACAGCCGCAGCATCATCGCGCGGGCCGAAAAGGTCGGCCGTGTGGTCATTGCGGGCGCCAGCTTCATCGGAATGGAAGTGGCGGCTTCGCTCCGGCAGCGCGGGCTGGACGTCTCCGTCGTCGCACCGGACCGGCTGCCCTTCGAGCGCACGCTGGGTGAGGAGCTGGGCAACCTTCTGCTCGATGTGCACCGCGGGCATGGTGTGCAGTTCCGGCTCGGCCGCACGATCGCGCGTATCGAGGATGCTTCGGTCGTGTTGAGCGACGGCGAGGAGCTGGGAGCGGAGCTGGTGATCGTGGGTGTGGGAGTGGATCCCGACGTGAGGCTTGCGACCGAGTCGGGCCTCGACGCAGACAACGGCGTTCTCGTGGACGAGTACCTGCGCACGTCGGATCCGCACATCTACGCGGCCGGCGACATCGCGCGCTGGCCGGATGCGCGCACCGGGCGTCGCATGCGGGTGGAGCACTGGGTCGTCGCGCAGCGGCAGGGTCAGGCGGCAGCGCGCAACATCCTGGGGCTGGCTCAGGCCTGGACGGATGTCCCGTTCTTCTGGACCACGCAGTTCGACGCCAGCGTGCGGTACGTGGGGCATGCGCCCGGCCTGGACGGTTTGCGTGTCGAGAGCACGTCGGACGGCGATGGCCGCGCGTTCCGCTACATCGAGGGGAACACGCTGCATGCGCTCGCAACGGTCTCCCGTGACATGCTGAGCCTGGAAGTGGAAGCGGACATGGAGAGCGAGTCGCGAGCCGCGGCGGGTGCGCGATGAGCGTCGACGTCGTCGCCGCGCTGCGGCCGGGTGCGAATGGCACCGCGCCGGACGCGCCTGCGGACCGTACGCAGCGCGCCGCGGAGCTGATCCACGAGCTGCTCACGGTCCTGGGCGAGGATCCGGAACGCGAGGGGCTGCGCAGCACGCCGGAGCGTGCGGCGCGTGCACTGCAGTGGCTCACGCGCGGCTATGCGAGCTCGGCGGAAAAGGTCGTGGGCAGCGGCGTGTTCGAGGAGCGCCACGACTCGATGGTACTGGTCCGCAGCATCGAGCTGTACTCGCTGTGCGAGCATCACATGCTGCCGTTCTACGGGCAGGCACACGTCGCCTACATCCCGAACGGCCGGATCATCGGACTTTCCAAGCTGGCCCGGATCGTCGACGTGTTCGCGCGCAGGCTGCAGGTGCAGGAGCGGCTGACGGACCAGATCGCCGATGCACTGGAATCCGTGCTGCACCCGCGGGGCGTGGGTGTCATCATCGAGGCGCGCCACCTCTGCATGATGATGCGGGGCGTGGAGAAGCAGAACTCGATGACGCTGACGAGCGCGCTGCGCGGCTCGTTTGCGGACTGCCAGATGACCCGCGACGAATTCCTCCGGCTGGCGACGCGGTAGACGGTCCGACAGGGTGTGTCCGGCATCGTGGATACTGGCGCCGACGGGGAGACGTTCGACGAGCCTGCCCTCCTGGACAGTGCGCCTCCTGCCGCCGGCTGTTAGTGTCCATCCATGAGCGAAGCCATTCGAACCCGGACACACTCCCCGCTGCTGCTGGCGGCCGCAGTGCTTGCGGGCTGTACGACGCGCGCCCCCGCGGCGAGCCCTGCTGCCTACGAGCACGAGCTGCCGCCGTCGGCGATACCACACGCGTCGTGGGACGCTACGCCGCCGCTCGGTCATGCGGCCGACGCGACGCGGCGCAACCTGCGCGCGGGCGATGAGCTCGCCTTCCGCGACATGACGGTGAGTGTCCTGGCGACGAGCGTCGATTCCACGAGCGACTCGGATCCTGTTGACGTCGTGCGGCTGCGGCTGGCGCAGGACGGTGCCACCGAAGAGCGCACCGTTCACGAAGGTGCGGCGTTCAACTGGAACGGCTACCACGTTGCGGTGGTCGCGGTCTACGGCCCGGGCGAGCTCGGTGCCGGCCTCGTCGCGCTCGAGCTAGCCACGCTGGCCTCGCTGCCCCCGGCGGTTGCGCAGTCCGCAGTCGCGGGCGGTGCCGAGCTGCGGTTGCGGATACCGCACCGCATCACGCACGTGACGCTGCACCACAGCGGCAGTGCCGAGCCACTGCGTCCGTCGGATGACCCCGTCGCGAAGCTGCGTGGCCTCCAGTCCTGGGGCGCCTCGGACCGCAACTGGTGGGACGTGCCGTATCATTTCCTGATCGACCTGTCGGGACGCGTCTACGAGGGCCGCGACTGGCGCTACATGGGCGAGACCAACACCGACTACAACCCGGCGGGCCATTTCCTGATCAGCGTGATCGGCAACTACGGCCTGCAGGAGCCCACCAAGGCGCAGATCGAAGCGATCGCGGATCTCATGGCTTGGGCCGTGGAGCGTTTCGACGTGCCGCTCGACCGGATCGGCGGTCATTACGATTACGCGCAGACGAGCTGTCCGGGCGAGCACCTGCGCGCACTGCTGGAGGACGGCACGTTCCGGAGGCTGGTAGAGGAGCGGCTGGGGTCCTGACGGGGCGCAGGTATTGCGTCGCGAGCGAGTGCAGCGACACACCCGCCTGACGGAGACGCACGTGAAGCGCTGGAAGACGTTTGCCGGTGCCGCAGTGGGTACGGTACTGGCCGGTGGTGCGGCTGCGGTGGGTGCCGGGCGTGCGGCCTGGTACCGTCAGACGGCACGTGCGCTCGCACGGCTGCGTGGCGCAGCGCATGCCGGCCCGCAACAACCGCCACTCACACACGAACAGCTCGATGCGCTGCCCGGACCCGTGGCGCGGTACCTGAAGATGGCGCTCCCGGACGGGCTCGAGCGGCCGGCCGTCGTGCGTGTGGTGTGGAGCGGCCACTTCCAGAGCCGGCCCGCGGGCGGGTGGGCGCCCTTCGACGCCGTGCAGACGTTCACGACGGTGCCGCCGGGGTTCGTGTGGGACGCATCGATCCGCATGCTGCCGCTGCTGCCCGTCCAGGTCCGCGACAGCTACATCGCGGGTGGCGCCACGATGAACGGGCGCATGGCCGGCATCCTGCCCGTGGTCAACGAATCCGGCAACGAGGAGCTCGCGCAGAGCGCGCTCACCCGCTGGCTCGGCGAATCCGCGTGGTTCCCGGCAGTGCTTGCGCGCGAGCCGGTCACGTGGGAAGCCGTGAGCGAGCACGTGGCCCGCGCCACGGTCACGGACGGCGCCGTGCAGGCATCCGCGGAATTCCATTTCAATCCGACCGGTGAGATCAGCCGCTTGACCGCCGAGCGTCACCGCTCGGTGGACGGCAGGAACGTGCTGACGCCCTTCGAAGGCAGGTACTTCAGCTACATCCGCTGGAACAGGGTGATGGTGCCTGCGCGGGCGGAAGTCGCCTGGCTGCTCCCCGAGGGGCGCTACCCCTACTGGCGCGGCACGGTCGAGCGCATCGAACACGAGCAGTGAGCAGCAGGTTCGCGCTGACAGCCGACGACTGCGAGATCCTCGTCGTGCGTGAGCTGCGGCGCGCGGGGATCGAGCCATCCGGGCTGCGCCGCAGGAGGGGCTCGTACGAGCCGTCCAGCGACGGCTGGCGCTTCGAGCTCGCAGGTGCCCTCGAGGCCTACGGCCGCAGGTGGAGCGCGTGCGTGGCGTGTCGCAACATTGCGGGCCAACTCGGCACAGCCGACGTGGATGACGCACGCCTGCGTGCTGACCACGCGAATGCGCGCAGTGCGCTGCTGTTCACCACCGGCTCCTTCCAGGCGGACGCAATCGAGCGCGCCCACGAGCTGCGCGTGGCGCTGTTCGAGATCGTCGACGCACAACCCGCACTGCTTGCTGCCGGCCTGATCCAGCCGGGACCACTGCCCGCCTGGGTACCGGAGTTCACCGCGGAGCTGATCACGCACGACGATCGCGGCGTGCGACGTCGCCTGCTGGAAGCGAACGAGCCGGAAATGATCCTGCGGGAGCTGCGCCGGCTGCACTGACCCGGGAGTGCCGGCACGCGGCTCCCGGAGATCCGATCCCCTTACGACGCCGGCTCGAGCTCCGCGATCCCCTCGACCGCACGTGTTTCACCGCTCGCGCGGATCCGTTTCCGCACTTCGACATTGCGGCGCATGATCTCCGGGTCGCGCCAGGGTCGCTCGTGGTGCAGGTGCAGCACGGGGGCGCGGTGCCGGATGCGCAGCGGCATCACGCCCAGATTCTCCAGCCGATCCCCCAGCGCAGCATCCTC
>DASTYK010000042.1 GCA_035764935.1 Longimicrobiales bacterium
GTCGACGAGAGCTGGCTGCTTGTCTCGCACTTGGTGCTTCACGACGCTCGGTGTTCGGGCGTCTTCTGCTCGAGGCCACCGTCCTCACCGCCATCGGCGCGTTGCTCGGCATAGGGCTCGCCAGAGCTCTCGTGCGCTCGCAGGCGATCGTCGGCACGATCGCCGGAATGCCTGAACGGGTCGGCCTGGATGCGTCGCTCGACGCACGCGTGCTGCTCGTTGCGCTCGGCGTGACTGCGTTCGCCGCCCTGGTCGTGTCCATCGCGCCGGCGCTCCACCTGATGCGGCTAGCGCCGGGGTCGGTATTGAAGGATGGAGGTACTGGTTCGGGGCGCCGCCGCCCGGTCGGACAGCGCCTGCTGGTCGTCGGACAGATTGCGGCATCGTTTGTTCTGCTGGTATCCGCGGCGATTGTTTTCAATACATTCCGCCGGGTGATGGCGACCGATCCCGGTTTCGACGCGCAGGGTCTCACGGTGGTTTCGCCGGATTTCAGCGAAGCGGGCTTCGACAGCGTTCAGGTGATTGCGTACCGGCAGGAGTGGCGACGACGCGCTGCCGAGAACCCGTCGATCTCAGGCGTGGCACTGGCCTCCGTCGTACCGCCGGCACCATGGACGCGAGACGGGTGGGTCTTCCGGGGCGGGGAGGAGCCGCCTCCGGGCATCGGTGCGCACGATTCACCGACGGGCGGAACGAGGGCGTACCTCGACATCGTTTCGTCCGATTTCTTCGAGGTAATGCACATCCCGATTCAGGCCGGTCGCGGGTTCCTCCCGAGCGATGATGTTGGTGCGGAGCCCGTCGTGATAGTCAGCCGGAGCCTGGCCGCGGCGTTATGGCCGAACGTGAGCCCCCTCGGCAGGATGTTCTCGCTGCCCCCCGCCGACGGCCAGCGGCGGCCGCCCATGCGGGTCATAGGCGTGGCCGGAGATGTTCGGTTCTCGTCGATCTTCGACGAGTCACCTCACGTGGCGTACATGCCGACGGCGCAGCATCCGGGAGTGCCAGTCTCCTTCATAGTTCGGAGCCGAAGCAGCGCCACCATCCCGGATGCGACCGTTCGTGCGATTGGAACCGCCACCGATGTCAGTGTGCCGATGCACACCACCGTAATTGGCGAGAGGATCAACAGCCAAGTCGAACCTCAGCGTGTTGCGAGCGCATGGATCGGTGTCTTCGGCATGGTCGCGCTACTGCTGGCATCCGTGGGCTTGTACGGTGTCGTCGCCCAGGGAGTCCTGCAACGCAAACGGGAGTTGGCGGTGCGCTCTGCGCTTGGTTCCACACCGCGCGGACTGGTTTCACTGGTGATCGGCGAGGGGGTGCGTATCACACTGATGGGCGCGGTGATCGGTGTCGTGATTGGAGGAGCGGCGCTGCGTGTGTTGAAGTCGCATTTCGCTGGCGTCTCCGTGCTGGATGCGCAGAGTGCGGCGGTCGCGACGATAGTGGCACTTGGTCTGGCAACGATCGTTGCCTGCTTTGTGCCCGCTCGACGAGCGGGCAGACTCAATCCTGTCGACGCGCTTCGCTCGGATTAGGAGTGCGGCTCGGCTTACCGGCGCAGATGGAGCGGCCTTGGTTTAGTCCTTTACCGCGTCCGCTGCTCAACCGGCATCCGGTGGCGGCGTCGACGACGCATCACCCGCCGCGCCGCTCTCGCGGTGCACGTCGATGCGCGCCGCCAGAACCGGCCCGCTTCCCTCCTGGCGGGTCTGAACCACGACGCGATCGCCGGCACGGAGGAAATCGATCGGGTGATGCTCCTGCCGGTAAACGACGATCGTGCCTGAGTCGTACAGCACGCTGCCTCTGCGTCCATCATCCGTCGTCAGCACGATGCGCTGCTGCAGCTCGTCCAGCTCCAGCAGCTTGCCGGTCACCTGTCCCTGCTGGACCGCCTGCTTCGACTCGCCCAGCGCCGCGGGCAGAGCCGCACCTGCAACGCCAGAGCCGATCGCCGCGAGTCCACCGCCGCAGGCAGTGGCAGGCACGAGCAGCACAAGCAGAAGCAATGATCTGCGCATCACGTGCCCTCGAGCCTGTTCGGCACTGTGGTTCGCCGAGCGCAGGGCGAGTATCCGTTCCCCGGTCATGTCACCTCCGGTTGCTGCTGCATGCCGGTTTGGGGCAGGGAATCGGCAAGTTCCGGTCCGGGTACCGGCAGCCCGCTGCCACGCGGTGTTCCATCAGGCCGGCTGTTCCACGACCCTCAGGCGCGTACTCCCCTAGTCATCTTGACCTCGATACTCCAAGTCGTATAAGATTATACTTATACAACCTCAGTCTTATACGGGAGGACGAATGGAGATCGATGTTGCGCGCCATCTCGGGGCGGTCACGCGCTCGGTGGCGGAACTCGAACGCGATGGCGGGCCGGTCCGCGCCGTCACCCTCGAGCGGACATATGACACGACGGCGGATGACCTCTGGGATGCCGTGACCAGTCCGGAGCGGCTCCCGCGCTGGTTTCTGCCGGTCAGCGGAGAGCTGCGGCTGGGCGGCAGGTATCAGCTGGAGGGAAACGCTGGCGGGACGATCACCGGGTGTGAGCCACCCCGGTTCCTGGCAGCGACGTGGGAGTTCGGTGGCCAGCTGAGCTGGATCGAGGTGCGGATCGCTCCGGAAGGCGATGATCGTTCCAGGCTGATGCTGTCGCACATCGCTCCGGTCGACGAGCACTGGAGCAAGTACGGCCCGGGCGCTACGGGTGTGGGCTGGGATCTCGGGCTGCTCGGGCTGGCCCTCCACGTCTCCGACCCCGATGCGGAGAAGGTGGACGAGATGGCGTTCATGATCTCCCCCCAGGGCAGGCAGTACGTCATCGGCTCGGCGGAGGACTGGGGGCGCGCAGCGATCGCAGCGGGTGAGGATCCGACCGGCGCGCAGACGGCGGCACGCAACACGGCTGCGTTCTACACGGGCGAGGCGGTGCAGGAGGGCTGATGCACGCCTTCGATGTCCTGGGCGACCCGGTTCGGCGGCGGATCCTGGAGGTGCTCGCGGAAGGTGAGCACCGATCCGGCGAGATCGTCGATGTCATACAGCGGGAGTTCGGGATCACCCAGGCTGCGGTGTCACAGCACCTGCGCGTTCTGCGCGAGAATGGGTTCGCGAATGTGCGCGTCGACGGACCGCGCCGGATCTACGCGGTCGACGCCGCGCCGTTGCAGGAGGTCGACGCGTGGCTCGCGCGCTTCCGTACCTTCTGGGAGCCGAAGCTGGACGCGCTGGCAACCGAGATCGCGCGTGGCCGAAAGCAGCGGCGCCGCTCGTGAGGGAGTCGCCTGCCGGCGCACAGCTTGCGGGCTGCGCTGGCCATGATACGCAACCTCATCGCGGGAGCGGTCGCGGGCGGTGTCGCGACGCTGGCCATGTCGCCCCTGATGGCGCCGCGGCTTACGCGAGCGGTCGCCCGCACCGTACCGGATACGGCACCGCTGGAAGAGTTCCCGCCGCGGCGCGTCGTCCAGGCTGTCGGGGAGCGGGTGTCGGACGGGGAGCCGATGCCGGAGCAGGCGGAGGACATCGCGACGTGGACGTCGCATATAGGCTTCGGCATGGCAATGGGCGCGCTTTATGGCGTGGCGCGTCCCGCATCACGTGGCTCCAGCGCTGCCACGGGCGCCCTGTTCGGCCTGACGGTCTGGGCGGTCAGCTATCTCGGCTGGCTGCCCGCGATCGGAGTGACGACGGGAACGGCGAGCGGTCGCCCCGACACGCTGCCGTTCCCATTCGTCGCTCACGTCGTGTACGGACTCACCACCGGCATCGTGTACGACCAGCTGCGCTGACGTCATCCTCTGCCGGTCGACGTGGACGCTCGCAGCCTCGTGCGCGCACGCGAGCGCCGCGTGGCAAGCCCGACCACGCGGCGATCGCGTCCGCCGTGTCAGCGCACCGTGAAGTCCTCGGTTTCCACGGTTCGACCATCCAGCTGGATCTCGACGCGGTAGCTGCCCGCAGGGAACCCGTCCGGCCTGGAGATGTGGAACTCCGTGACCGATGGGCCCGTCGACGATAGTGTCTGCGACGTTTCGTCAACGACCTGTCCGTCCTCGAAGGTCCAGCGTGCTGTCAGGCGCCCGCCGGACGCCGACCCTTCCGTGTGCACGGACACATAGATCGTGTCCCTGGGTGTGAAGTCGTCCGTATCGGCATCATCGGCGATGCGGCCATCCGAACCGATGGACCGTCCCATCTCGACGTCGGTCACGCGCACTGCAGCATCACTGGGCGCTTCCGCTGCGGGCGGCGTGCGGGTTTCCTCGGCTGTTTCGGTGTCCTGCGCACACGCGAGCGCCGACAGCGCGACCGCGCCGGATACGAGCGTCAGGTAGCGTCGCGTTCTCATCGCTCACCACCCTCGGCGCGCGGGAGCTTCAGCTCCTGTCCCGGATGGATGAGATCGGGATTGTCGATCGTGTCGCGGTTGGCCTCGAAGATGCGCTTCCACTGGCCGGCATCGCCGTACTCCCGCTTCGCAATCGCGGACAGCGTGTCACCCGACTTGACGGTGTAGCTGCGAGCCGCGCCCGCGGGCGCTGCAGACGTGTCCGGCTGCGTCGACGAGCCGCTCTGCACGTTGGAGAAGTCCGCCCTGGGCTTCTCTTTCCGGTCGAAGATTCCCACGCCGCCTCCTTGAAGGGGACAATCCTGGATCGCCGCCGGAGGTGGCATTATGCGTGCCCATCGGTGCGACATCGCGTGGATGCATCAAGATGTTACACCGCCGGGGTTCGCCCGGCGGATGTCTGAACCGGAAGCGGTGAGCGCAGCAATCAGCCTTCGGTGCCACTTCTGAATATTTGCGCCACCTCCGGGCGGTTCCTCCACGAATCGAACTGGGGCGCCTGCAGGTAGAAGCGCAGCCAGGCACCGCGCGGTCGGGCGCGCGTGACGAGCTCGACCGCGCGCGCGGTGTCGCCCACCGCCAGTGCGGCCATGGCACGGGACGTTGCGCCCAGGGGCGTGTACCGCTCGTCGGTGGCTGCCTGAACGAGCTCTGCCTGGACAGCACGTGCCGCGTCCAGGTCGCCGGCTGCTGCGAGGACGGCAACCAGCGTCGCGCGGACCGGGACGGCATGTCCCTGGTCGACGCCGGTTGCGAGGCGCGCTTCAGCGCGTGCAGCGCCGGTGTCGCCCGCAGCAAGAAGGATCCGCGCACGCGATGCACGTGCGTACGAGTTTGCGGGCGCGACTGCCACGGCGCTGTCGGCCCACGCGCGTGCATCGTCGAAGCGACGCTCGTAAAGGGCCATGGCACCGAGCGGCACCAGGGTCATTGCACGTCGTGGCTCCAGGGCCAGCGCGCGACGGTATGCCTGCTCGGCTTCCCGGAATCGCCCCAGCACCATGAGTGACTGACCGTACTGGTGCCATGCTTCGACGTTGTCGTCGTCGATGGCCAGCGACTGCTCAAACGCTTCGAGTGCGCCGTCCAGGCGAACCGGATCGCGCAGGGCGCGCAGGTAGCCGAGTCCGAGCAGCCCTTCTGCGGAGCGCGGCTCCATCGCGAGTCCACGTCCGATCAGTGCATCCGCGCTGTCCAGCACGGCACCTGCGCTCATCTGCGGATGCTGCCAGCCCCAGTCCGAATAGATGAGCCACGCGTACGCCTCGCGGAACAGCGGTTCTGCAGAAGCTGGCGTCGCACGCGCGGCGGCGGAGTACTGCTCGACGGCCCGCAGCACATCGGCGGGCGTGCGTGCGGCCAGGTACATGTCGCCGCGCAGGAGGTTGTCGTACGCGCGAAGCTCTGTCCGCGGTGCATCGGTGCTGAGCGCGAGAGCCACCGCACCTGCGCCCAGGCCCACGACCAGTGCTGCAGTGACCGCGGTACGGTGACGGCGTGCGAACTTGCGCAGCCGGTATCCCCGCTTTGCTCGACGGGCCAGCACCGGCTGCAGTGACAGAAACCGCTCGAGGTCCTCTCGCAGGGCGCGCGCGTCCTGGTACCGCTCTTCCGGTCGCTTTGCGATCGCGTGCAGCACGATCGCATCCAGATCGCCCCGCAGCGCCCGACGTACATGGTCCGGTGTCCCGCCACGCACAACAGCCGCGGGTTCCGCAATCACGGCCCCGCTGGGGGGCGGAGGATCGGTCTCCAGCACCGCACGAACCATCTCGAATGAATCGCCGGAGCGCGGAAACGGTGGCGTGCCGGTCAACAGCTCGTACAGCACGATGCCGAGCGCATACACGTCCGTCGCCGCCGTCGCGGGCTGGTTCCGGATCTGCTCGGGGCTGGCATACGCGGGCGTGAGCCCGAACGGTCGCGTCGACGTTGCGCCAGCGTCGGTGAGCTGCTCGCCCGCAGGCGCTTTCGCGATCCCGAAGTCGAGCAGCTTCACAGTCCCGTCTTCTGTGACCAGCAGGTTGGCCGGTTTCAGGTCACGATGAACGACCAGCCGATCCTGCACGTGCTCCACGGCCGCGCAGACGTCGAGGAAGAGGCGGACGCGCGCGTCGACATCCAGTCGGCGGACATCGCACCACTCGTCCAGCCGCTCGCCCTCGACATACTCCATGACCAGGTACGGCCGACCCGCCGCCGTGACGCCGCCGTCGTACATCTGTGCGATGTTCGGATGGCGGAGCTGCGCCAGGATGCGGCGCTCGCGGCGCATCCGTTCGGCGAGCATGTCCTGGTGCGCGTCGGCGGCGATGACCTT
>DASTYK010000043.1 GCA_035764935.1 Longimicrobiales bacterium
ATATCCATGAAGCGGGCCGGGGCCCGGGGCCCAGGGCCCGGGCCTGGGGTGCAGAGCGGGAACAGGTAACCGACATGCGCACGAACCCGCCTGGATCCCCGGCCCCGGCCCAGGGCCCCGGGCCCCGGCCCGCCTAACTCACGTCGACTCCCCCACTGACATCGATCTCTGCAACTTCCGAGCGCTCGCGCGTCGGCTGCTTCAGGACGAAATCGGGGTCGCCGTAGTACAGGTAGTTGGTCCAGTCGCGCGAGCCCGCGTCGCGCACGGCCTTGCGGCCGCGCTGGATCGCGTCGTTCATGGTCGCACCCTGCAACAGCGCGTCATACAGCACACTCGCGAAGGTGCTTGCCGCGATGTCGCCCACCGGCCAGTACGTTCCGATGAAGCTGGCCAGCCCGCCACGCAGGAAGGCCTCTGCCATGCTGGCTGCCGCCTGAACGCGACGCAGCCGCTCGGCGTTGCTCTCGATGCGCGTGGTGCTGCTGCCCGTGTCGCGCGCGTCGCGGCGGCTGCGCAGGCGGGCGGACTCGCACGCATTGAAGAACATCAGCGTCGGCAGTCGGCCGATCGTGGCGAGGTCTGCGCCCGAGAGGACCGTGTCGTCCGCGCACAGGATGCCGCTGCGCACGGGCTGCGCCTCGTCGAACTGTGCGTGCCCTGCGTAGTGCACGGCGTCGTACTTGCCGGACCCGAACGCGTCCAGCAGCGCAGGCCGGGTGGCCTCGCCCTGGTACAGCAGGTCGATCTGGACCCACGCGCGTCCCGCGAACATCTGCTGCACTGCGCGTCCTTCCTCGCGCGCGCCCTGGAGATCGCGAGTCGGGTCGACGACGAGCAGCATGTTCAGGACGTCGTCGTGGATGCGTTCCTCGAGCCACTTGGCGACGGACAGGTTCTCCGCAGCGTACAGGTGGCTCAGTCCCGCACCCGCCGCGGGCATGAAGGCGCTGCTGCCTGCGCCGATGCTCAGTGTTTCCCATGGCACGCGCGCCAGAAACGAGTCGTGCACGACGACGAGGTGGTTGCTCGAGAACTGCGGCAGCACCTGCGCGATCTCCGGAGCAAGCACCAGGTCGGCCATCTCCGCACCGGCCGTCGCGAAGTCCGGTGTCTCGTCGTCGACCAGTGCGCCGCGCACGCGCTCGAAGTCGGTGACCTTCACCTCGCATGTGCCGGTGACGATCGTCGCCTTGCGGCCGGCAGTGAGCAACGACGAGCGCACCGTGAACTCCTTGTCGCCGCTGCGCTCGCGGCGCACGATCAGGTAGACGGGTTGTGTGCGCGGCAGTGCGCGGGGGCGGCGCGTATCCGCGGCAACCATGGGCGCGGGAAGCATCACCTCGTCGAACGTAATCTCGACGTCCTCGGTGAGCACCGTGCTGGACAGGCGGAACAGCTCTTCCTTGAGTTGCGTGTAGCGGGCGGGATCGTTCTCGCACAGCACGATGCGGCGGAACTGGTGGTCGCGATCCGCGTCGCGCAGCCCGCGCAGGAAGCCGATGAGCAGGTTCCGCAGCCCGCTGGCGGGCGATGCGCCCGACCCACCGCCGAACAGCACCGTGGAGAATTCCTCGACACGCGCGCGCACGAACGTGCGCATCAGGTTCTCCGCAGCGACCTGCAGCGCCTGGTCCGTGAAGCGGTCGAAGGAGCCGAGCCCCACGAACGAGATGATCTCGGCGCTCAACGGGTGTCGTCCCGTCGGCAGCATGAAGATCTCGCCGACTTCGCCGTTGAACATGCGCCGCCGGGTCATCTCGCCGATCGCGCCGTCGAGCCGTGCGTCGAGCGCGCTGGCCGCACCCGCGGGCGCGACGTCCTGGAAGATGCCGAGCGCGATCGCCCGCGTATCGGCCTCCGTGATGCTGCCGAGCGCGAAACGCAGATCGAGGCGGTGCTGTTTCCTGCGACCGACGATCACCTGCTCGAAGCGGTGTGCGTAGCCGGAGGCGATCGCGGGTGCGGCGGCATCGATGCCGGGTGCGACGGCGAGCACCGTGCTCTCGTCGCGCGCATCGGGTGCGGCAAAGTCGTCGATGATGTTGCGCAGCTCACTGCGCGGCACCGTCGCACCGCGCTCCACGCTGAACGGCGGGATCGCCCGCAGCGCGGACTCGCTCACTACGATCGGCGCGGCGCGTGTCGGCGTCCACGTAGTCGGCAGCTGTGACGTCTCGCCGCGCGCCAGGATGTCCGCAACGGCGGCAGCGACGATCCGGTTGTTCGCCAGGCTACCGTGCTTCTCGACCACGTACCACGTGCGCACCGCGCCGGGGAGCAGCGCGAGGTCGAGCGGCACGGTGCCGTCGCCGTCACGCGTGATGATGTACTCGAACTCGCTGCCGTCGCCATTCGGCCGCATGCTGGTGACGGTCTCCTGGTCGACGCCCGCGATCATGTACACGTTCTCGCCCCCGTCGGCGAGGGCAGCGCGGACTGCCGCAACCTGTTCGAGCAGCGGTCTGCGCGGGCGCAGCCGGTCGTCGGGCCAGCTGCCGGGATCGTACAGGTCGACGTCCGCCCACTTCTCCGGAGCGGGCAGCATCTGCGTCAGGCCGGGGAACGTGTTGAACACCTCGCTCGCCAGCTCCTCCGCGCTGTTGCCGAAGTCGAGCCAGCCGGCCTTGCGTACCGCGTCGTTGGTCGCGCGCAGTGCGGCGACGGGCGCGAACGAGCCGAAGTTCGGCGTGCCGAGCATGATGAGTCGCCGCATCGGTGTGCCCGCGCCGAGGGCGGCACGTGCGACCAGGCCGCCCATGCTGTGCGCCACGATCGACACGCGACCGTGACCGTCCGGGTCGTCCTGCCTGATGCGTTGAGCGAGCTGTGCACCCAGCTCATCGATGCTCTGGCGCCAGTCGAACGGAAAGAAGTCGGCATCGTAGCCGGCGGAGCGCAGCCGCAGCTTCAGCTTCAGGTACGAAAAGAGGATGACACCCAGCGGCCGGATCGCGCGGCTCTGCGCGTTGGTCGGCGGCAGTGCGAGCTGCCGCAGCCGACCCGCGATCACGTCGATCGGGTCGATCCACACCACGTCGTCGAACCAGCCGGCGCGCTCGCGGCCGAGCTTGGAGCCCATGATGCCGGGCAGGATGAGGACGCGCGGCCCGCCGCGTACGCTGCGCGCCGCCGCCTGGCGCGCGAGCTGGCGCAACTCCTCGTACTCGTCGCGCCCGAAGTAGTCCTCCAGCAGACCGGCGTGCTCGCCCGTCTGCAGCGCGATCTCGACCTGCTCGTCGCTCAGCTCCCACTCCGAGTGGCGGAGCTGGTCCTGCTCTGCCGGCTGTGCTGCAGACGTGCGCCGGGCTCGCTTTGCTGGACGCCTGGATGCCATGAGCAGCTCCGGGAAGGGTTGGCGATGCGGCGCGGGCCCGCCGGCCGGCGGGCCCGTGAAGGTCTGCTAGCGCAGCGTCTCGAACGTGCCGGCCTCGCGGTTCTTGCGCACGTTGTCCCACGGGAACCAGCGACCGCTCATCGCGACGTAGACTCCTTCCGGCAGCACCTGCACGAAGGAGAGCGCGCTGCCGAGGTTGAACAGCCCGTCGGAGCTGCCGAACGCGTAGGGCACCATTGCGCCGGTGAGCACGATCGTCTTGCCGCTCATGCCTTTCGCGAGTGCACGCGCCGTGTCCACCATGGTGTCCGTGCCGTGCGTGACGACCACGTGTGATTCCTCGCAGTCGCGGCAGGCCGCGACGATGCGCTGCCGGTCGGCCTCCGTCATGTCCAGGCTGTCCATCATCATCAGCGTCTCGATCGACACGTCCAGCCTGGAGCGCCCGAGCTGCAGCATCTCGGGCAGATGCGTCTGCTTGAAATAGAGCGTTCCGCGCAGCTCGTCGTATTCCTTGTCGAACGTGCCGCCCGTCACGAAAATGCGGATGGCCGGCGGTTCACCGGCAGGATGCTCGTGCCTCATTCCGTTCCCTGTGATCACCCCTCGGGGACGGGCGCAGGCGCACGTTCGTCGGATTCCAGCGTCAGCCCGACCAGCTCGACGTAGCCGCCACCCGTCACCTCGTGCGCGACCAGCCGCGCATTGCCGATCTCAACGGTCGCCCCGGCCCGGAGTCTCTCGCGAGGGAGCCGCTGGCGGAAGAGGTCCGCGATCGTGAGATCGGGCTTCACGTCGATCTCGAGATCGTAGAGCTCCCGCAGGTCGCGGATCCTGGTGTCACCGTGCAACGGGAACTCGCCCGGCGCCAGCTCCGTGTCCTGCGACTCGGGCACTGCCGCGAAAATCCGATTGACGGCGGGCCGCAGCATCGAGCGCATCACGACGAACACGTGGTCGCCCGCACGCAGGATGGTGCTGCCGCTCGGTGGAATGATCTCCTCCCCGCGCGCGACCATCGCGACGACCACGCCCTGGGGCATGCCTAGCTCCATGATCGTGCGGCCGACCGCCGCCGACCTGTCGGTCAGCGTGAAGTCGACGATGTCGCCGTTGACGTGCTTGAGCGACGTGATCTCGAGGCTGACCGGTGGTGTCGCCGCGAAGGGCAGCTCCAACCCGAGACGACGGGCAAAGGGCGCGAGGGTCATGCCCTGCGTCAGAGCGGACAGCAGCACCACGAAGAAGACGACGTCGAAGATCAGCTCAGCGCCCGGAACTCCCAGCATGAGCGGAAACGTGGCGAGCGTGATCGGTACCGCCCCCTTGAGACCGACCCAGGAGATCATCGCCAGCTCCCGCCGGTCGTAGCCGAACGGCGTGGCAGTGAGCAGCACCGCGATCGGCCGTGCGACCAGCATCAGCACGAGCGCGATCAGCAGTCCGTCCCACCACACCGCGAGCAGTCGGCTGGGAAAGCTGAGCAGCCCCAGCACCACGAACATGACGATCTGGCTGAGCCAGGCGCCCGCGTCGTGGAAGAACAGGATCCCGCGCTGGAAGACGATCCGGCTGTTGCCGATGACGACGCCTGCAATGAACACGGCCAGGAAGCCGCTGCCGCCGAGCGCCGCCGCAATACCGAAGCAGATCAGCCCGCTCGCCGTGATGATCAGCGGATACATCCCCGCCGCTTCCAGGTTGATGCGGTTCACGATCGCGACCGCGCCCCTGCCGACGAGAACGCCAACGATGGCGCCGACCACCATCTGCTGCAGGAAGAACCCGACCAGCCCCAGCCCCAGCTCGGTCGTGCCGAGCAGCACCTCGATGATCCCGACCGTGAGGAAGATCGCCATCGGGTCGTTGGAGGCGCTCTCGATCTCCAGGGTGTTGGCCAGCCGCTCGCGCAGCCGCACCCCACTGGAGCGGAGCACGGAGAACACGGCGGCGGCATCCGTGGACCCGACGATCGAGCCGAGCAGCATGCCCAGCAGGATCGGGATGTCGAGAATCCAGGCGGCGGCCGCACCGGTGACGACCGCCGTTATCAGAACACCGAGCGTCGCCAGCGAGAACGCCGGCTTCCATGTCGTCCGCACCGCGTCCAGCGACGTGCGCAGGCCGCCGTCGAAGAGGATCACGGCCAGCGCGATGGTACCGATGCCGTGCGCGAGCACGTAATTGTCGAAGGCGATCCCGCCAATGCCCTCGGACCCGGCAATCATGCCGACGACGAGGAACAGCACCAGGACCGGCAGCCCGAAGCGCGCGGAGAACTTGCTCGAGCCGATGCCGATCAGCAGGAGCAGTCCGGCAACCAGGATCAGACGGTCGACAGCAAACATTCAGGTCCGGATAAATTGTTGCGGCTCAAAGGGCTGCGTCGCCGGTCAGGGACGGTCGCAGCCCATGCTTGCAGGAAGATGCGCGGCAGGTGTCCGGCGGAAAAGTATGCGCGGTGCAGGGTGGCGGTCCAGTATCGTCTACCCGCCCGCCACGCACGCGCTGCCCGGACGGTGGTCCTCTAGGGCCTGCGGGTCCGCAGCGTGCGCAACGCACCCTCCCACCGCACCATCTCGTCCAGCATCACGGCGGCGGCCTTCTCCTGCACGGGCCCCGGCTCGAAGAGACCCGACTCCGCATCGATCTTTTCCGTGAAGAACGGGATCGCGACCGCCTCGAAGATCGGCACGAGCTTCAGCGTCGTCGCGATCTGCTTGGTCATCTGCACGCCGCGCGTGCCGGCAGACACACCACCATAGCTGCAGAAGCCGAGCGGCTTGTACGCCCACTCGTGCACCAGGTACTGCAGTGCGTTCGCGAGCGGGGCCGGGATGCCGTAATCGTACTCCGGCGTCACGAAAACGAATGCGTCTGCGCGCTCGACGCTGCGGCTCCACGCCTTCGTGTGCTCGTGCTCGTAGTGCCGCAGCCGCGGATGACGCGGCTCGTCGAACATCGGCAGCTTCACTTCGGCAAGATCGACGCGCTCCACCAGGAACGCGCCGTGCTTCTCCGCTTCACCGATGAACCAGTCGGCGACGAGCTCTCCCTTGCGTTCCTCGCGCACGCTCGCGATCACCACCTGGAGCAGCGGGCGCTGCTCCCCCTCCACGGATTCCTGCATCAGCGAAAATTCCCCTCCGGTGTGTCCGTCGCGTCTCGAAAGCGCGTTCCGACCGGGAAAGTGGGCAGGTTCGGTGCCGTCGCAAGCAGGAAGGGCGCCGGCCCGCATGGACCGACGCCCTCCGGAGACTGGCTGCGCGGCGAAGTCGAGACAGCGACGTCAGCTCGCGCGTCCTTCGCTCAGCTGCCCTCTGCGGGCGCCTCCGCGATGCTCGTGACCGTGAACTCCAGCGTCGCGTCCTCGTCCGCGTTCAGGTCGAACGTGTACGGCGTCGCGGGATCGGTCGTGATCACGAACCCTTCGGGCGGCAGGATCGTGATCGTGCGCTCGCCGGACACCAGGTAGCGGAGCAGCGTGCTGCCGTCCTCGTCCACCGCGATACCGGCTTCATCGTCAATCGAGATCCCGAAATCGGCGAGGGTGACGCCTTCCGGCAGCGTGACCGTGTCCGCCACGGCAAGATTCAGCGTGATGTTCGAGCTGACCTCGAAATCCGTCGCGTGAATCACCGGGTGCATGACCCACATGCCCGAGTTGCCCGCCACCTGGCCGAAGCTCTCGGCGACGTCGAAGTCGAGCAGCACGATCGTGTGCCCCTCGGTCCGCACCTCCGCCTCCGGCGGCAGGTTGATCTTCAGCCCGCTCGACCCGAAGCTCGGCATCTGCAGCTGCCCCGTCGGCGTGCCACACGCGTCGAAGCCGTCCGTCGCGTAGATCTCGCCATCCACCGTTTCGATGCACCCCTCGGGGATGCGCAGGCGGATCTGGTTGTAGCTGCCGACCGGGACTTCCTCGTCGTCAACGAGCTCGATGAAGCTGTTGCGCAGGTCGAGCAGATCACCCTCGAAGCGGTCCGTGTCCAGGATGATCGCGCCGATCTCATCATTGTTCGTCATGACCGACACCTGGTCGATCACGACGATCGCCTGCACGACGTCGCCAGGTGCGTCGGTCAGCAGTACACTGACCCGCGGCTCCCCTGCGTTGTCGAACGGATCGTCGCCGCAGGCCGCAAGCCCTGCCGTCATCGCAAGCAGCGCGGCTGCGCCGCGCATCCAGTTGGTCTTCATGATGCTCCTCGTTCGGTTCCGTGCTGCTCGATCCGGTCGCCCACCCGGATCGTCCCGTTTCATCAGGACGATGCAACCTCGATGAAGTCACATCGCGGAACCGCGTGCCGGAGGCAGGTATCGTACCGAAGTGTCAGCGAGGCAGTCAGTTACGTGAGGCACGCAGCGTTCTGAGCCGTGCCATCGCGAGGATGCCGAGCGCCGGGCCGGCCGCCAGCATGCTGAACGCGATGCCCCAGCCGAAGCGACTCGCGACCTCCATTGCGATCCAGATCGAGAATGCCGTCAGCAGAAAGCCTAGCGACGTCTGCAGCGTGAGCGCGGTGCCGACTGCGTGCGCCGGCGCGACTTCCGTTACCAGGGCGGAGAACTGCGCGGAGTCCGCAACGATCGCGAATCCCCACACGATCGCGACGGCGACGATGACTGCCAGTGGTGCGTCGATCATCCAGCCGACGAGCAGCGAGCACGTTCCGCTCATTGCCATGGACCAGATCGTGACGCGCTCGCGCCCCATTCGGTCGGCGAATGAGCCGGCCAGCACGGAGCCCAGCCCCCCTGCAGCAATCACGACGAATGCGACGATGCCGGCGCGCGCGACGCTTGCTGCCGCTGTCACCCCCTGTGCCGTGAATACGTCAAAGAAGTAGACGGCGACGAGCGACCACATCGCGTACAGCTCCCACATGTGGCCGAGGTAGCCGCCGATCGCGAGTCGCGTGGGCCGGTCCCGCAGCACGGTACCGACCAGGTGCAGCGAGAAGCGGCGCTGCGGGAACGCGTACGGACCGTCGCGATAGGCCAGCGCGATGAGCGCCGCCGCCACGAGCGCGCCGATCGAGGACGTCGCCACGACCCACTGCCAGTCCATGCCGGGCAGTGCGCTCGAGAGGTATGGCATGGCCTTGCCGATCGTGAGCGCGCCGACGACGGTGCCGATCGCGAGGCCGCGAGCGGAGCGGAACCACGTCGCGGCCATCTTCATCGCCGGTGGATATACGCCGGCGAGAAAGAAGCCGGTGAATGCGCGCGTGACCAGGGCGGCACCATACCCCGGCGCGACGAGCAGTGCGGCATTGGCGAGCGCGGCGAGCACGGCCGACACCGCCAGGTATCGCCGGGCAGGCAGCACGTCGGCGAGGTTGAGCAGTGCGGCGGTCGCCGTGCCGAGCACGAAGCCGAGCTGCACGACGGTCGTCAGCATCGCGCTCGCACCTGCATCGAGCTGCCAGCGCGCACTCAGTGCGGGGGCCGTGGCTCCGGCGGTGAACCAGAGGGACATGCCGAGCAGCTCGGCCACCGAAAGCAGGGCGAGAATCGTCCAGCGGTGGGCGTCAGCGTCTCTCGATGAGGACGGTCGGGTCGTCGTGCTGGTGGCCATGTGCCGCCCAGAGTAGGCGGTCCCAACGATTTCGGGAAGTTTCGCGAATGGAATGGTCCTTGCCCTTTGACTGAGCCAGCAGCCAACCCTCCGGACTGGAGGCCGTGATGAAGGATTACCGACCGAGCAGCGCACCCGAGTTCGACATGGAGGAGGGTCTCTCGCTCGCGCTTTCATACCTCGAGGATCCGTCAGACGTCCCGTGCCCGCGCTGCGGGGAAGGGACGATCGAAGTCGTGTGCTACCTCGACGCACGCAGCATGGAGGACGGCAGCGTGGTGCCGACTTCGCCGGACCAGGATTACACGGTGGTCCTGTACTGCCACGGCTGCGGCCGTGCGGCGGCGCTGGACCTGAGCAGGGACGAGCAGCAGGAAGGCCGCGAGGCCGCGTAGCATGACAACGTCTGCTTCACGGCCTCGCGAGCCGGAGCGATCCTCGAGGGTCGTCCGGCTCGACTTGTATCCGCGTGGTGCCCCGTCTCAGAACACGTAACCGCCGTCGCCCGGTGTGCGATCGAAACGCGGGTTGACTGCGCGGTTGCTCCGGCTGCCGAACGAGTAGCTCAGGCCGATCCGCATCTCATAGCTGAAGTCCGTGGCGAGGCGGCCTCCGCGCAGCAGGATCTCTTCCTCGCTCAGCTCCCGCTTGCGCAGCGAGATCTGGTCGGCGATCCAGCTGAAATCGCCACCGACGTCGAGCGAGAGTCCGCGGAACAGGTTCACCTCCGTGCCGATGGACGCCACGAGCCGGCGTCGTGACAGGTCGTGCAGGTACTGCAGTGCTTCCACGCTGAGCTGCACGTCACCCCACGGCTGCGTCACCCCGGCGGCCGCGGTGAGTGTGTGGCGCAGCAGTGTCTGCTGCAGCTCGTCGTAAATCGTGATCTCCTCGTAGTCGACACGATTCACGCCGGCCGTGTAGAGCACGGTCACGTATCGCGTGGTGTACTCGCCGTACGGGTACAGGTTGTACTCGATGGCGGGCGCAGCGCCGAAGCTGAGCTGCAGGTTGTCGAACGTGTTCGAACGCAGTGAGCCGAGCATGCCGACCGACCAGTGCCTGCTGATGCTGCGGGCGATCAGGCTGCTGATGCCCCACTCCCGCCTGACGCTCTTTGCGGTGGTGACGGAATCGACGTCGAAGCGCTCTTCCTCATAGTTGTTGTTGAACGCGAGGGAAACCTTCCAGTGCTCGGTCACCCGCTGCGCGGATGCGCCCGCGTACACCTGCCCTTCGAAGAACGAGGATTCGCCTTCCAGCTCCGTCTCGCCATAGACGTTGAAGATCCATGCGTTCCACGGGTCTTCGACACCGTCCGTGGCGACCGCTGCCGGCGCGTCGACCTCCACCTGCACGTATTGACCCCATCCCGCGTCCACCAGGAAGGGAACCAGTCCGACCTGGAGCTGCTGCAGCACGCCGCGTCGGATCTCATCGTCCGTGGCCGTCGCTTCGGCAAACCAGGAGAGGGTGTCCGTTCGCCCCTCGAACCGGTCCAGCCCGATGAACATCAGCTCATAGCGTTCGCCTCCTCCGCCCGTGTCCGTGTCGTTGACGAGCACGTGCACGTCGGCATCGGCCCGGTCTCGCATCCACTCGAGGTAGTCGAGCTCGGTGCGAAAGAAGTCGACGTCGCAGAAGGCGTTGCACGTGACGTAGATGCGGAGGGGTGGCTGCTGTCCGGTGGCAGGCCGGACGAGGGCGAGCAGCGCGAGCAGGGCGATTCCCAGGCTCGGCGTACGACGCATGGGCGACTCCGCGGCAGCGAGCATCAGTTCCAGGTCGCAGTGTACGTTATCAGGTGCCACGCCGCGACCCGGCGCGTTGCCGATCGAAACCTGGCGGGGTATCCATTCGCGGGAAGCGGAGCGAGAAAACGGCTGGAGGAGCTGTGAGCAAGTTTGCCAAGGGCAAGAGCTGGATCGAGAACCGGCTGGCGGATGACCTGGAGCTGGAGGGGCGCCACTTCACGGCGAACCTGCTGGCCCGCAAGGGAACCGGCGTGCAGGGCTTCCGGGTGAGCGTGGTGTTCATCGATCACGCCGGCGGACCGGACGTGGAAGCGGCACTGCCGAATGCGGCCTCGACGGCAGAGGTGCATGGCGTGACCCGCGACCTGCAGGCGGACCGGGACCGTCTGCAGTCCCTGCTGCGCGAGGCAAGCGCGGCAGCCTCGGGATGAGCACGGCCCCGGCGCCCGCGCCGCGATCGCGGTTCGCCGCTGTCGTCGGGCAGCAGGAAACGGAGGTCGACCTCGCGCTCGCTGCGCTGCTGATCGCGGCAGAGGAGTACCCGCAGCTCGTCCCCGAGCCCTACCTGCGGCGGATCGACCTCCTGGCCGAGCGCGTGCGCGACCGGCTCGGCGAGGAGACTGCACCACTCGTCGTGCTGCAGGAGCTGAGTCGCGTGCTCTTCGAGGAAGAGGGGTTCCGCGGCAATGCGGAGGCGTACTACGATCCCCGCAACTCCTTCCTGAACGATGTTCTCGACAGGCGCGTGGGCGTGCCGCTCACGCTCAGCCTCCTCTACCTCGAGGTGGGCTGGCGGCTGGGGCTGCCGCTGCACGGCGTCAACTTCCCCGGTCACTTCCTCGTCCGCTACGACGGCGAAGCGCTCAAGCTGCTGATCGATCCATTCCAGCGAGGGGAGATCCGCTTCGAGGACGAGGCGCAGGCGCTGCTCGACCGCGTCTACGGCGGCACGGTCTCGCTGCAGCCGAGCTACCTGCGTCCCGCGGATCGCAAGGACATTCTCGTCCGGCTGCTGTCGAACCTGAAGGGTATCTACCTGAACACGCGCGACGATCGGCGTGCACTCGCCGCGACCGAGCGCATCCTGCTCGTGAGGCCCGATGCGGCCGAAGAGGTGCGCGACCGCGGCATGCTGCTCGCCCGCCTCGGATTCGCCGACGATGCCGTCCAGGAGTTGCGCGACTACCTCGCCCGCGCGCCCGGAGCCGACGATGCAGACCGTGTCCGGCTCCTGATCCGGGAGCTGGGTGGGTCCGAGCAGGAGTAGAGCATGAGCATGACGACAGACACGAGCGAGCGTCGCGGCGAGCTGTACGGCAGCGACGTCGTGCGCAGCTACGGCGACGCCGCCAACGAGTACGCGGCACTGCGCGCTGACGCCGGTGTGGTGGTGCGCGAGGACCGTGTGGTGCTGCGCGTGCACGGCCGCGATCCGGTGAAGATGGTGCACGGCCTGGTCACCAACGACCTGGTGAGTCTCGCACCCGGGCAGGCGACCTACGCCGTGCTGCTCACGCCCAAGGGCAGGATGCTCGGCGAGATGCGTGTGCTGCGGCGCGAGGACGACCTGCTGCTGGATGTCGACGCGGCCGCACTGGACGGCGTGCTCACACACCTGAAGAAGTTCGTGCCGCCGCTGTTCGCCCGCTTCGAACCCGCGGAGTACGCGGTGCTCGGCGTCTACGGCTCGCGTGCATACGACGTCCTGCGATCCGTGTGCGACGCGCCTGCATCCGCCCTCGCGGAGGACCAGGCTGCAACGGGCACGTTCGCGGGCGACGTCGTACACGTCATCGGCAGCGGCTGGTCGGGCGGCGCGGGTGCGGACGTCTTCGTGTCTGCAGCACACGCCGATGCGCTGCGCGACGCTTTGATGGCTGCGGGTGCGCGCGCGTGTGGGCATGCTGCACTCGACGTGCTGCGCATCGAGGCGGGCGTGCCTCGCTGGGGCGCGGAGCTGGACGAGACGACGATCCCGCTCGAGGCGGATCTGGGCAAGCGCGCGATCAGCACGACCAAGGGCTGCTACACCGGGCAGGAAGTCATCATCCGCATCCTGCACCGCGGCCACGTGAACTGGCATCTGCGCGGGCTGCTGCTCGGCGACGCACCCGTCCCCGCCAGGGGCACGACCCTGGCACGCCCTGGCGAAGACCGGGCGGTTGCGCGTATCACCAGCGCATGTGTGTCACCCCGTTTCGACCAGACGATCGCCCTGGGGTACGTGCGTCGGGAGATCGAGCCGCCCGCTGAGCTGGTCCTTGCAGACACCAACGCACAGGCACAGGTAGTCCTGCTCCCATTCACAGAATGAGGCGCACATGGCCGATGACGCAGGCGGAGTTACCACACTCGCAGTGCCCGCCGCGTCGCGGTCGCGGCTGAGACTCCGCGAGATCGGGCCCGGCGCTGTCGTTGCCGCGGCCTTCATCGGTCCGGGGACCGTCACCACCGCAACACTCGCCGGGGCACGCTACGGCTACGCTCTCCTCTGGGCCGTCGGCTTTTCCATCATCGCGACGCTCGTGCTGCAGGAGATGGCGGCGCGTCTCGGCCTCGTCACCGGCGCCGGACTCGGCGAAGCCGTGCGCGCGCGATTCACCGGTGTACGGCGCATCCTCGCCGCGGGGCTCGTATTCGGCGCGATCGTGATCGGCAACGCTGCCTATGAGACCGGCAACCTGCTCGGCGCATCGCTCGGCATGAACGGCATCGTTTCCGGAGACGTACGGGCCTGGGCGCTGGGATTCGCCGCGCTCGCCGCAGTGCTGCTGTGGACCGGCCGCTACCGCACGATCGAGCGGCTGATGATCGCGATGGTCGTGATCATGTCGATCGTCTTTCTCGCGACGTCGTTCGTGCTCGCCCCACCGCTGATGGAGATCGTGCGTGGCATGTTCGTTCCGCGACTGCCCGCAGGCCAGGCGTCCCTGCTCGTTGCACTCGGTGTCATCGGCACGACCGTCGTGCCGTACAACCTGTTTCTGCACGCGGTGATCGTGCGCGAACGCTGGAGCGGCGCCGAAGACCTGCCCGCCGCACGAGCGGACGCCGCCATCGCCATCGTTCTCGGCGGTGTCGTGACCTCGGCCATTGTCGTCACTTCCGCCGGCGTGCTGAGCCAGGGCGGAGGAAGCGTGACCGGTGCCGCGGACATGGCCGCGCAGCTCGAGCCGCTGCTCGGCCGATGGGCACGGCTGTTCTTCGCGGCTGGCCTGCTGGCGGCGGGCCTCACGTCGGCGATCACAGCACCACTTGCGGCAGCCTACGCCGCCGCGGGCGCACTCGGCTGGTCGCGCGACCTGCGTGACCGCCGCCTCCGGATGGTCTGGGGCGCCGTGATCCTTGCCGGAGCGGCCTTCGCACTCGCGGGCGTCCGGCCAGTGCCCGCCATCCTGTTCGCGCAGGTCGCCAACGGCATACTGCTGCCTGCCGTCGCTGTGTTCCTGCTGCTCGCGGCGAACGACGCGCGCATGGGCCGGTGGCGCAACGGTGTCCTGGCGAACACGGTCGGCGTGGTGGTTGTGCTGGTCACGGTGGTGCTGGGCGGCTGGGCGATCTGGCGGGCAGTCATGGGATGAACTTTCACGGCGGCGCCGCTCGCCCACGAATCGCGACCCACCCACGCATTGCAGCGCCCCGGCGGGCCGGCCATCTTCCCGCACGTCGAGCAGGGAGGCAACGATGAGCGATCCGGCAGTACGTGAGGCGCGACGCGCATTGCAGCGACTCAAGCGCGCAGCTGAAAAGGTGGACACCGAGCTCGCCGCCGTGCGCGGCGCACTCCGCCACGCGGAAGGCGATGACTTCCCGCACGCGGACTTCGAGTCCGCCGCGGACCACGCCGCCGCGCTCCTCGCCTTCTGCGATGACCAGGCCGAGCGCCTCCAGGACAAGATCCTGCACGCTGGCGGCCTGGAGCCCGGGCGCGTGCGCCGGAGCGCGGGATGACCACTCCGCCGATCCAGGACCGGGGCTTTCACCTCTTCGCATACGGCACGCTTCGCGACGTCCGCAACGCTCCCGTCCCGTTGATGCACGGCGCCCGGCGCGTTGCGGATGCGACCGTCGCCGGAACTCTCTACGATATCGACGGCAAGTTCCCGGCGCTGATGCTGTACGGCACGACACCGGTCGCGGGAACGGTGTGGCACATCCCCGAGTCGGCTCGACTGGCCCTGCTGGACGAGTACGAACAGGTCGACCGTGGCCTGTACCGACGGGTGGCCGTCGAGGCCGCGGGCCTGGCCTGCTGGGTGTACGTTGCGGGCCCGGCGCTGGCGAGCCGGCTCACCCCGGAACGGCGGGTGGCAGCAGGCGCGTGGGGGCCCTGATCCACACCGACCGCCCCTGAATCCTCCCCCCGCAAGCTCCGTAGTGCCATTATATTGCGCAGTCACTCCGACCCATCAGCAAGGAAGACCGAATGGCAGCGCCGCCGACCGGTCCCGCACTGGAGCTGCGGGGCGTGAGCAAGTACTACGGCCGCTTCCCGGCGGTCCGCGACCTCGACCTCACCATTCCTCGCGGTGCCACCTACGGTGTGCTCGGGCCGAACGGCGCGGGCAAGACCACGACGATCCGCATGGCGCTGCGGATCCTCGAGCCGGACAGCGGTTCGATCGACCTGCTGGGGCAGACGCTGTCGCAGGAGGGTCTGGACAGGGTCGGCTACCTGCCGGAGGAACGCGGCGTCTACCGCCGCATGAAGGTCCGCGACCTCCTTTCCTTTCTGGCCGAGCTGAAGGGAATGAACCGGCGTGATGCGCGCCCGGAGATCGACCGCTGGCTCGAGCGGATGGACCTGGGGGCGTGGGCCGACCGGAAGGTGCAGGACCTCTCCAAAGGGATGCAGCAGAAGATCCAGTTCATCGGCGCGGTGCTGCACGACCCGGAGCTGATCGTGCTGGACGAGCCGTTCAGCGGCCTCGATCCGATCAACCAGCAGGTGCTGCGCGAGATCGTGGTCGAGCTGAAGCGCGCGAACCGCACCATCATCTTCAGCACGCACATCATCGAACATGCCGAGCGCATCTGCGACCACGTGTGCATCATCGCACAGGGTCGCAAGGTCGCGGACGGCACGGTGAAGCAGCTCAAGCAGGAGCATGGCGGCGACTACGTCGCGATCAGCTTCGAGCGGCCCGACATCGAGGCCGAGCGGCTCCTGGGCGCACTGCCCACGGTCGCCGGTGTGCGACAGCACGGGACCGTCGCCGAGGTCGGCCTGCAGGCGGGCGCCGATCCGCAGGAGCTGCTCGTGCACCTCGTGAACCAGGGCGTCCGGCTGCGCAGGTTCGAGTGCACCGAGCCGTCGCTCGAGGAGATCTTCCTCGAGCGCGTCGCAGCAGCAGAGCCGCGGCCCGAAGTGCGGGAGGAGGAGCTCGCCCATGTCTAGAGCATTCGTCGTCGTCAAGCGTGAGTTCACCGAGATGGTGAAGACGCGCTCCTTCATCATCGCTACGCTGCTCGGGCCACTGCTGATCGTCGGCTTCTTTGCGCTGCAGGTGCTGATCATCTCCCAGAGCAGTGCTGGCGGACGCCATACACTCGTGATCGCCGACGCCACGGGAGCCGGCGTGGGTCCGCTTGCAGCGCGCCTGCTCGAATCCGAAACCAGCGATGGCGGTGTCCGCCGCGATCCGCAGACCAGCTACGAGATCACCGTCGAGGAGGTCGTCCCCGCCGAATGGAGCACGCACGAGGCAGGGCTGCGCGAACGGGTGATCGCCGAGGAAATCGCAGGTTTCCTCTACCTGGCGCCGGATGTCGTCACCGGTGACGCAGCGGCACGCTACCACGGCAGCAACGCCACCAACTCCACTGTCACGGCGGATCTTCGCGCGGCCGTGCAGTCCGCCGTACAGACGACCCGGCTTTCACGCGCGGGCATCGATCCCGACCAGGTCGGGCCGGCGCTGCGCCCCGTCCGCATCGACGCCAACAAGCTCGACGCGCGCGGCACGACCGGCTCCGCCGAGGCTGCCATCTTCATCGGCATCATGATGGCCTTCGCGATCTACATGGCCGTGCTGCTCTACGGCGCCGCGGTCATGAACGGTGTGCTCGAGGAGAAGCGAGACAAGATCGTGGAGCTGATTCTCAGCTCGGTGCGCGCGCGCGACCTGCTGATTGGCAAGGTCCTCGGCATCGGCGGCGCCGGAATGCTGCAGATGGCGGTCTGGGTGCTCGTGGCGGCCTTCATGCTGAGCTACGGCGTCGCTCTGATCGGCTTCATCGACGTCGACCCCGCCGCGGTGCAGCAGGTGCAGGAAACGCCGCTGCTGGACATCATGCCCGCGTCGGCAGCGCCGATTTTCCTGGTGTTCTTCGCCGCAGGGTTCCTGATCTATTCGACGCTCTACGCCGCACTCGGCGCGGTCACGAACACCGCGCAAGAAGCACAGCAGTTCGTCTTCCCGGTCATGATGCCGCTCCTGGTCGGTGTGCTGATCGCCATGAGTGGCGCGCAGAACCCGGACAACACCATGGTCGTGGTCGGCTCGATCTTCCCGCTCACGTCTCCGCTCGTGATGCCCGTGCGCGCCGTCGTGACGAACGTGCCGCCACTGGAGCTCGTGCTTTCCATCCTCCTCGCGTTCGCCACCGCCGCGGCGATCGTCTGGATGTCGGCAAAGATCTACCGGATTGGAATCCTGTCGAGCGGCAAGCGGCCGACATTTGCCCAGCTGGCGCGATGGGTGCGCTCGTCGTGAGCGCGGGGAACGGATTTATGGTTGCACCGCGGAGGCGCTGAGGACGCGGAGATTGCGCTCGAGTGTGTGCGCACGCAGCCGACGACTTCGGCGCGGCACACGCGTTCTGTAGTGGGTCGGAGCTGACGCAGCGCAAGTCTTCACTACACAATGAATCTATGAAGAGGGTTCATCGCAGCGTACGCGATGAACCCTCTGTGCAGGTGTAACTCGGCGCTCTCAGCGCCTCAGCGGTGAACACAAGTCCGTACCCTAGTCCGCCGCAAGCTCCTGCGCCGCCACCGAAAACCCGATCCGCTTCGGTCCGCGCGGACTCTCGCTCTTCAACGTCTTCAGCAGCTCCTCGTACTCCTGTTCCATCTCCCTGGTGACCGACGCCCTCGTCTCCGTCAATGCAGCTTCGAAGTGGCTCGCGTCGACGATCTCGCTCTCGATGTTCTCACGCAGCGCCTCGAGACCGGCGCGACGTACGAGGTCCTCGAGATCCGCGCCGGTGTAGCCCTGCGTGCGATCGGCGAGCACGTCCAGGTCCACGTCCTTGGCCAGCGGCATCCCGGACGTGTGGATCTTCAGGATGTGCAGGCGCCCCTCACGTGCGGGGACGGGGACGTACACGAGGTCGTCGAAGCGCCCGGGTCGGAGCAGTGCGGGATCCAGCAGGGCGGGCCGGTTCGATGCGGCGATCACGACGACACCACGCAGCTCCTCGAGCCCGTCCATCTCGGCGAGCAGCGTGTTGACGACGCGCTCCGTAACCGCCGGCTCACCCAGGCCACCGCCCCGGGCGGGCGCGAGCGAGTCGATCTCGTCGATGAAGATCACGGTCGGTGCGACCTGGCGCGCGCGCTGGAACAGCCGCGCGATCTGCTGCTCGGATTCGCCGTACCACTTGGAAAGCAGGTCCGAGGACTTGGTCGCAATGAAGTTTGCTTCCGCTTCGCGCGCGACCGCCTTGGCGAGCAGGGTCTTGCCGGTGCCGGGCGGGCCAAAGAGCAGGAAGCCCTTCGCCGCCCGGATGCCGAGCCGCTGAAACGCTTCGGGATGCTTGAGCGGCAGCTCGATGCCCTCGCGCAGCTCGCGCTTGGGTCCCTCCAGCCCGCCGATATCCTCCCAGCCGACGTTCGGCACTTCGATCATGATCTCGCGCAGTGCACTCGGCTGGATGCGACGGATCGCGTTCATGAAGTCGTCGCGCGTCACGCGCAGCTTTTCCAGGATCGCCGAGTCGATCTGGCCCGACTCGAGATCCATCTCCGGCAGGTAGCGGCGCAGCGTTTCCATGGCGGCTTCACGGGCCAGCGCGGCCATGTCGGCGCCGACGTAGCCGTAGGAGATGCGCGCGAGCTCATCGAGGTCTACGTCGCTGTCCAGCGGCATGCCGCGCGTGTGGATCGCAAGGATCTCGCGCCGGCCCGTGATGTCCGGCACGCCGATGATGATCTCCCGGTCGAAGCGCCCAGGCCGGCGCAGCGCTTCGTCCACTGCATCGATGCGGTTCGTCGCGCCGATGACAATGACGTTCTGCCGCGGCTCCAGCCCGTCCAGCAGCGTCAGCAGCTGCGCGACCACGCGTCGCTCCACCTCGCCGGTGACTTCCTCGCGCTTGGGTGCGATCGAGTCGATCTCGTCGATGAACACGATCGACGGTGCCTGCTGCTGCGCCTGCTGGAAGATCTCGCGCAGGCGCTGCTCCGATTCGCCGTAGAATCGGCCCATGATCTCGGGCCCGGCTATATGGAAGAATTTCGCGTCGCTCTCGTTCGCGACTGCACGCGCCAGCAGCGTCTTGCCGGTGCCCGGCGGGCCGTAGAGGAGCACGCCCTTCGGAGGATCGATGCCCAGACGCTGGAACAGCTCCGGATGCTTGAGCGGCAGCTCGATCATCTCGCGGACGTCACGCAGCGTGTTGCCGATGCCGCCGACGTCGTCGTAGGTGACGTCGAGCCGTTCTTCCTCCTCCTGCTCAACGTACTCCGGCAGCAGCTCGATCTCCGTGTCCTGCGCGACCTGCACGATGCCGCGCGGCGCCGTGGAGATCACCTTCAGGCGGATTTCCTGCAGCCCGAACGCTGGCTGGTCGAAGAACATGCGGAACAGGTCCTCCGGCATGTTCTGGCCGGGCGCACCCGCGTTGCGCTGGTAGATCGACGTGGAGATGACGTCGCCAGCGACGAGCGGTCGCTGGAACAGGGTCCGACGCAGCATGTCGCCCGAGCCGACGAGTCGCAGGTTCTTCTGCGCGGGCGCAAGCTGGATGCGACGCGCCGGCTTTGCATCCGCCTTCCGGATCTCCGTGTGGTCGCCGATGCTCACACCGGCGTTGCCTCGCTGCAGCCCGTCCAGCCGCAGCACTTCCAGCCCCTCGTCTTCCGAATACGGTCGCAGCGCCAGCGCAGCCGTCGAGCGCTTGCCACGAATCTCGATCACGTCACCCTCGCGCGCGCCGATCGACTCGAGCGCCTTGCGTCCGACCCGCGCCGTGCCGGTGCCGACGTCCTGCGGCTTTGCGCCGGCAACCTGCACCTTCACCCCGCCCCTGCTCTCCTGCTCGGCCATCGCCTCTCGTCTCCCGCCCGGAAATCGCTGGTGTGGTCGGGCCACCGGGAGCAAGTTCCGTGCGGCATGCCGGCCTGCTCACCAGACCCGTGGCGGGCCGTCGGTCGACCGTGTGCGCAAGTGGGCTGTCGTCAAAGGCTTAGCGTACCTCACGAGTTCCTGACAATTGCCGATCAAACTCTGACACGCCTCTGACCCGCGTGCCACCCACGGCAACACCGGCGGGGCTACCTTGGACTGTGCCGGGGCTACCCCGGCTCGTCCTCGCACGGACGTGGAGTCACCCTCGGGATGGTATGGCAGGGCCATCCCAGACTTCACGTCCGTTGCTTTTCCCCCCGCGCAGGTCCGACTCCCGCACTCACTACGGCCGGCATCTGCCGTGGGCCGCCGCTCACGACCGCGGGGCTCCGGCTGATCTCTTGCATTGCGGCGCATCAGCAACCGCAGGCAGCGATCACCACGGAGGAATCGCGTATATGGTCGTACTGCTCGACGTCGACGGCACGCTGATCGACAGCAATGATGCCCACGCGCGCTCCTGGGTGGAGATCGGCAGGCGAACCGGTCACCCCATCGGATACGACCACATCCGCTGGCTGATCGGCATGGGCGGTGACCGCGTGCTGCCGCTGCTGACCGGTCTCGACGCCGACTCGAGCGAAGGCGAGGCACTGCTCGAGCAGCGCGGCGATCTCTTCCGGACGGAGTTCCTGCCGAAGCTGAAGGCGTTCCCGGGTGCGCGGGAAATGGTCGAGCGTCTGCTCGATCACGGGCATGAGCTCGTCGTCGCAACGTCGGCAGGCGAGGAGAGCATGAAGGCGCTGCTCGAGCAGGCCGGACTGGATGATCTGATCCACCTGAGGACGAGCAGCGATGATGCGGAGGAGTCCAAGCCTGCGCCGGATATCGTGCACGCGGCGCTGCAGCGCGCGGGTGCGTCGGCCACGGACGCTGTCATGATCGGTGACACCCCCTACGACGTCGCCGCCGCGCGCAACGCGGGCGTTCCGATCATCGGGGTGCTGTGCGGCGGATGGACGCGCGTCAGCCTGACGGGGGCACGCGAGATCTACAGCGGCCCGCGCGAGATCCTGACTGCGTTCGACCAGAGCATGCTGTCCGGCAGGTCCCGGTAGCGGGTCATTCGCCCCCGTCCAGCACGGGCTCGAGCGCTGCCCACACGCGGTCCGCGATCAGCGCGTGTCCTCGCTCGTTCGGATGGATGCCGTCCTCCTGGTTGAGTGCCGGCTGTGCCGCGACACCTTCGAGCAGGAACGGGATCAGCTCCGCGTCGTACCTGCGCGCAAGCTCCGGAAACACCTGCCGGAATTCGCTCGTGTAGCGCGGCCCGAGATTGGGGGGCGCCTCCATCCCTGCGATCACGAGCCGCACGTTCGGGTAGCGCTCCCGGGTCCGCTGCAGGATGTCTTCCAGGTTGGCCCGCATCCGCTCCACCGGCAGCCCGCGGAGCCCATCGTTCGCACCCAGCTCCAGCACCACCACGGCAACGGAATCCTGCAGCGACCACTCCAGCCGCTCGAGCCCGCCCGCACTCGTCTCGCCGCTCAGCCCGGCGTTCACGACCCGGTAGGGCAGGCCTGCGGAATCGATTCGCTGCTGGATCAACGCCGGGTATGCGACGTCCGCGCCGATGCCGTAGCCGGCTGTCAGGCTCGTGCCGAGGAAGAGCACCGCCGCGCGTCCGTTCCGTGCGGCCACACCGGTTCCGTGCGACGTTCCTGCCGCAGCATTGCTCGCGCCGGCCGTCGCGTCCGTTGCCGTGGCAGCCCCGCTCGCTGTGCTGCCGGCGGCCGCGCGCTCGGCATCGCGCGCCGGGTCCGCCTGGCACGCGATTAGTGACGCGACGAACAGTGCAACTATCTTCCGCCTCATGAGAATCATCGCCGAAGGGCTTACACAGACCTACCGGAGCGGCGGCAGGCCGCTCACCGTGCTGGACAGTATCGATCTTTCCATCGAGGCGCAGGAGTTCCTCGCGATCGTCGGCCCGTCCGGCAGCGGCAAGACGACGCTGCTCGGCCTGCTTGCCGGGCTGGATCGCCCGAGCGCCGGTCGCGTCCTGTTCGACGACGTCGACCTGGCCGGACTCGACGAGGATCAGCGTGCGCGCCTGCGCGCCGAGCAGGTCGGTTTCGTGTTCCAGAGCTTTCAGCTCGTCCCGACGCTGACCGCACTCGAGAACGTGCTGGTACCACTGGAGCTGCGCGGACGTGCCAGTGGCGCTGCGGCGCGGGCGCGCGAGCTGCTCGCGCGCGTCGGCCTGGAGGAGCGCATCGACCACTACCCGGCGCAGCTGTCCGGCGGTGAACAGCAGCGCGTCGCCATTGCCCGCGCGTTCGCCAACGACCCGCGCGTGCTGTTCGCAGACGAGCCCACCGGCAACCTCGACGCCCTTACCGGCGGCCGCGTCATCGACCTCCTGCTCGAGCTGAACGAGGAATCGAGTGCGACGCTCGTCCTCGTCACCCACGATCCCGAGCTCGCAAACCGCGCGCACCGCATCGTACGCCTCGCCGCAGGGCGAGTCGTCGATGACAACGGGGCGGCATGATGGCGTCGTTTGCCGTGCGGCACGCCCTGCGCGAGGCCCGCTCCGGCATGCGACGCTTCGGCATGTACACCGCCGCCATCACGCTCGGGGTCGCCGCGCTCGTTGCTATCAACGCATATCGTGCGAACATCGTGGACGCAGTGCGCACGGATGCACAGCGACTCCTGGGCGGCGACGTTCGGCTGCAATCGGACAGCCCGTTCCCTGACAGCGCCGGTGCGCTGCTCGACTCGCTGACGCAGTCCGGGGCGCGCGTGGCACACGTCACCGCGACGCTGTCGATGGGCACGATTCGCCCCCTGTCCGCACCCGACAGCGGTGGCGCGCGACTCGTCCAGCTGCGCGCAATCGACAGTGCCTACCCGTTCTACGACGAGTGGCGCACCACCCCGCCGGCCGCATGGCCACCACACGCCGAACACAGGGAGGCGCTCGTCGAGCCCTCCCTGCTGCTGCAGGCCGACGCGCAGATCGGCGACAGCGTACAGCTCGGACGCACGCGCTTCCGTATTGCCGGAACGGTCGACAACCTGCCCGGCGAGCTCGGCTTTCGCGGAGCGGCCGGACCGCGGGTCTACATCGCGCGCGCGCATCTCGAGGAAACAGGCCTGGTCACGCTGGGCAGCATTACGAGGCACCAGGCGTTCGTGCAGCTCGACAGGCCGGCAGACGCGCAGCGCTTCGTCGATCGCTACCACGATCGGCTGCGTGGGATGCAGATCAGCTTCGAGACGGCGGAGCAGCAGGGAGAAGAGCTTGCCGAAGCGGTGAGCACACTGTCTCGCTTCCTCGGACTCGTCGGACTCACCGCCCTGCTGCTCGGCGGACTGGGCGTCGGCAGCGCCGTGAACGTGTTCGTGCGCGAGAAGCGGGCAGTCATCGCGACGCTCCGCTGCCTCGGCACCACCCAGGCGCAGGCCTTCACGGCCTACCTGCTGCAGGCCGCCCTTCTCGGCCTCGCGGGCGCAACGGCCGGTGTGGTGCTCGGCACCCTGGTACAGGCAGTGCTTCCGCACCTGCTGCAGGGAGCGCTGCCGTTCGACGTCGATTTTCGCGTGCGACTCGTGCCGATTCTGTCCGGCCTCGCCGTCGGTCTGCTCGTCGCCGTGCTCTTCGCGCTGCTGCCGCTGCTGGAGATCCGCGGCATCACACCGCTGCAGGCGATCCGCCAGGAGGTAGAGCCGGTGCGTCGCCGCCTCGACCCCCTGCGTGCGGGTGCGTGGCTGCTGCTCGCTGCTGGCGTGACCGCACTCGCAATCTGGCAGGCCGGCGACTGGCGACCCGGCATCGCGTACGCCGCGGCGATCGCAACGGCGATCCTGCTGCTGCTGGTGTGCGCGTCCGTGCTCGTCAGGGTGACACGCCGATGGTTCCCGGAACGTGCGAGCTTCGTGGTCCGACAGGGCATCGCCAGCCTCTTCCGCCCGCACAATCAGACGACGGCCGTGACGGTCGCGCTCGGCTTCGGCGTCTTCATCATCAGTGCAATGCTCCTGGTGCAGCACAACCTGGTCAAGCGGTTCGACGTCCGTGCACTCGGAAGCCAGCCCAACCTGGTCGGCTTCGGCATCCAGGCGGGCCAGCGTGACTCCATCGCAGCCACGCTCAGTGCAGCGGGTGCGGGCGCGCGCATCGAGCCGATCGTGACCGCGCGCATCGCAGCCATCAACGGTGTGCCCGTCGACAGCCTGCTGAACAGCGCACGCGCCCGCGACATCGAGCCCTGGGCCCTCCGCCGTGAGTATCGCAACACGTACCGCGATACGCTCACCGCCACAGAGACGCTGGTCGCAGGCGAGTGGTTCGACCAGCAGGAGAGGGGCGTCCGGGGAGCTTCCCTTGACGTGCCCGCCCGGGTTTCGATCGAGGAAGGCGTTGCCGGTTCACTCGATGTGGGGATCGGCGATCGCATCACGTGGGACGTGCAGGGACGCGAAGTCGAGAGCGTGATCACCAGCGTTCGCCAGGTCGACTGGGCACGCCTCGAGACGAACTACTTCGTCGTTTTCGAGCCCGGCTCGCTCGAGCGCGCGCCCCAGAGCTTCGTGCTGCTCGCCCGCCTGCCCGGCGACACGGCGCGCGCCGACATGCAGCGCGTCCTCGCACGCGCCTTTCCGAACGTCACCACGATCGACCTCGCCGCCGTGCAGCAGACGTTCGAACGCATCGTCTTTCGCGCGACGCTCGGCATCCGCTTCATGGGCCTCTTCACTGTGATCGGCGGTGTCCTCGTCCTCGCCGGCGCCATCGCGGCATCACGCTACCAGCGACTCCGCGAGACCGTGCTGCTGCGCACGCTTGGAGCGCAGCGCGGACAGATACGCGCCATTCTGCTCACCGAGTACGCTGCTCTCGGGGCTCTTGCCGCCCTGGCCGGCGGGGTGCTCGGCACGGGAGCAGCATGGGCACTCGTCCGCTTCGTCTTCGAGTTCGATTTCGCGGTGCCGCTGCTGCCGCTGGCGCTGCTGATCGGCGGGACCGTGCTGCTCGCGGTGCTGGTGGGTGCCGCCGGAAGCCGCCCGATCGTGCGGAATACGCCGCTGGAGGTACTGCGCGGACTGAGCTGAAGTGGCGACTGCTGTCCTCCCAGACGGACAGCGGAGGTGCAGGGTTCCGGACAGTGGCGCTCCCGCACTTCCATCATGGACGTGCGGCGGAACGCTGAGGAAGGACGTCGCATACAGCGCAAACTGCTCGCACACAGCCACTTTTTTCCCCCTGCGCACGAGAGACGGCACGTCACCGCGCAGCTTTTTCCGTGCGCCCCGTGCTGGCACCGGGTTTGCCACTTCCTGCGACGGACACCAATTCTGGTCCCAACCAAATGGATGGACGGATAATGCGGACGATGCTTCGGACGAGCGCCGGAACGGTGCTGACGCTGGCAGTGATGGTCCCCTTCGCGGCGGGCTGCAGCAGCCTGTCTCAGACCCAGAAGGGTGCAATCATTGGCGCGGCGGGTGGTGGTGCGGTTGGCGCGGTGGTCGGCAATGCGACCGGATCGACGGCGCGCGGCGCGATTATCGGCGCGGCAGTCGGTGGCGCGGCCGGTGCCATCATCGGCCGGCAGATGGAAAAGCAGGCCGAGGAGCTGGCCGCTGATCTCGACAACGCCACGGTCGAGCAGGTCGGCGAGGGCGTGCTCGTCACATTCGATTCGGGGCTGCTCTTCGACTTCGACTCGGACGTGGTCAAGGGTGCGGCTGCGGACAACCTCACCACCCTGGCAAACAGCCTCAAGAAGTATCCGGAGTCCGAGCTGCTGATCGTCGGTCACACGGATTCGCGCGGGACGGACACGTACAACATGGGCCTGTCGGACCGGCGCGCCGCGTCGGCCCGCGCGTACCTGACGAGCCTGGGCGTCGACGGCTCGCGTATCCGCACTGCCGGCCGCGGCGAGGCCGAGCCGGTCGCGTCCAATGAGACCGACGCCGGACGCGCGCTCAACCGCCGCGTCGAGGTCGCGATCTTCGCGAGCGAGGAGTACCGCGAGCGACTGCTGCGGCAGAACCCGGGTAGCTGAGCCCTCTCCAATTCGAGGCGAACGCCCGCGGACCGATGGTCCGCGGGCGTTTCGTTTATCTCGGGTTTGGCTGCACCGCGCTGCGCTGTGCACGCGCGGCTGTCGGGGCGCTCACCGGTGTGGGGAGCGGCCTCGTTTCACGCAGAGATGCGGAGGAGCAGAGGCGCGGGGGAGCAGAGGCGCGGGGGAGCAGAGGCGCGGGGGAGCAGAGGCGCGGAGGAGCAGAGGCGCGGGGGAGCAGAGGCGCGGGGGAGCAGAGGCGCGGGGACCGGATGTGCAGGATTACGACTCGATTGTCGCCCGCACGCGAGCACCTCGCTGGTGCGAAGCCGGTCGCGCGATCGCTGCTCCCCGGTGCTGGCCACAGACGGCGTGATCGCGGCCAGCCTCGCACGGTCATCCTCCTGCGAAAATCTCAGTCAACGTTGCTCGGGTTCGATTCGAGCCGGATGCGTGCAACATTGCCTTTGAATATGACAGGCAACGTTGCTCGGGTTCGATCCGAGCCGGATGCGTGCAACGTTGCCTTTGAATATGACAGGCAACGTTGCTCGGGTTCGATCCGAGCCGTACGTGTGCAACGTTGCCTTTGATTATGGCAGGCAACGTTGCTCGGATTGGAATCGAGCCGTACGTGTGCAACGTTGCCTGCGATGATGCCAGCTCACGTTGCTCCAGCCCGATCCGCCGCCAGCGCGTGCAATGCTGACTGCGATCCCACCAGAGGCGAGGAGCTTTGAAACGAGCTCCGCGCCCTCCGCGTCCTCCGTGGTGAATTCCAGTTTCAAAAATGCGAAGACGCAGCAACAATCGGACGAGCCTGCCGCTCACGCTCCCACAGCAGCAGCACCACGGCCAGCGCGATTTCGGCCGGCACGGTAGCGGCCAGGATTTCTCCGTTCTGCTGGAACAGCCCCGGCAGCACCTGTGCGATGACGCCGATGACCGCGAGCAGCGCACCGACGCCTGCTGCAATGGCCGCGGGTTGGCGCGCGCGGCGTGCGAGGAGCGCGGGCAGCAGGAGCACGGCCACGACCAGCCAGAGCGGGTTGACGGCGAACAGGTTCTCGTTGGCGAACGTCGTGGTGTGGTCGGTGAATGCCCAGAGTGAGCCGATGATCGTGCCCAGCACCCCGACGGCGAATGTCCAGAGGAAGGCGAGGGCGGCGAGGGCGATCCGGGCGGCTGTACTGCGCCCCGCGACATGGCCGAGTCCCAGGAACAGAACGGCGAACAGGACGCCGATGCCCAGGAAGATGCCCAGTCGCTCGGGTGGCGCCGTAGGCTCGGGCTCGCGCATGGCCTGGTGCCAGGTTTCCTGCGCCAGCACGAGCGGGCCGGTCGAGCCGTCGACGCGCTCGATCTCGATGCGGCTGACCGCATCGCGCAGCTCCATCGGGATGAATGCGGCTTCCCACTCGGTGAGCGGCACGTCGGTCGGCTGGCCGAGCGCGAGCATCAGGCCGGCATGAGGCGCGGGGTCGTGTGCGAGCAGGCGCAGCGAATGGGAGCGAAACGTTTCGCCTGTCGTGTCCGCCTCGAGCTGCCGGCGGAGCTGGCCGCCGAGCACGCGGTTCAGGGCGTCGCGCACGCGGGTGGAGCAGTTGTCGCGGAACGGGTCGTAGAGATACTCGGCGTTTGCGGGCTGTGCGTTCCACTCGAGGAAGCGCGCCATCTCGTACTTCTGGCCGGGTGTGAGTGCGAGCTCCTGCGCGACGACCTCGCGGTTGCGCAGCTCGTACTCGCGCAGCATCCGGGTCCCGTCGAGCGGCGCCATCCAGTAGAGCATGCGCCCCTGCAGCAACCTTCCGACGAAGCCGGGTTGATCGAAGGAGAACATGCCGTAGTTGTACGCGACGTCGATGCCGCGCGTGCTGTCGCGCAGCAGGATCGCGTTGTGGCCGAACCGCTCCCATACCGCGTCGCCGGGTCCCATTGTGAGCAGGTAGACGCGCAGCGAGCCCCAGGCGTCCAGCCGTGCGCGCGGATCATCGGCAGGTGTGCTGTCCGGTGCGGGCACGCCGGCCTCCGCGGCCTCGCCGGTATCGCGCACCTGCGCCGCAGCGGGCGCGACGGCCGCAATGAGCACCGCCGCCGTGCCTGCGAACATCCACTTCATCATGCCGGCTCCGCTCATTCCTGCGGTGCCCGCGGCAGCGGCTCCGGCAGCTCGGCCACGGCGTACGCCATCACCGCGAGCGACGCGACGCACTCCAGGAACTCGCGCATGTCGAGCTTGTCGATGGTGTCGGCATCGGTGTGGTGGTACCAGAAATAGCGGCTGCCTTCGACGTCGAGTCCCATGCCGGGCACGCCGAGCCGCATGATCGGACCGATGTCGGCGCCGCCGCCGCCGCGCGTGATCTCGCCCGCGTCGATGCGTTCCAGCAGCGACCCGATCGCGGATACGATCGCGAACGCCTCGTCGCTGCCCGTGAAGCCGTACCCGAGCGGCTTGAACACGCCAGCGTCGGACTCGATCGCGAGCACGTGGTTGTCGAGCTCGTCGCGGTGCGCGTCGCGGTATGCGTTTCCGCCGCGCAGCCCGTTCTCCTCGTTGGTCCAGCCGACCACGCGCACCGTGCGACGGGGACGCAGCCCCAGCTCCTTCATGAGGCGCACCGCTTCCCATGCGGCCACGACGCCGCCCGCATCATCCATTGCGCCCTGCCCGACATCCCACGAGTCCGTATGTCCGCCGAGCACGACGATCTCGTCCGGGAACTCGCGACCGCGCAGCTCGGCAATCACGTTCTTCGACTCCGCGTCCGGCAGCGTCTGCGCGCTCATCCTGAGTGTCACGACCACGCGCTCACCCTGGTCCTGCAGCCGGTGCAGCAGCATCGCGTCCTCGACCGTGATGGCCGCGTGCGGGATGCGCGGTACGTCGTCGCTGTATGCCATGCCGCCCGTGTGCGGCGTCTTCATCGAGAATGGCGTGACGGACCGGATCAGCGACGCGACCGCGCCCACGCGCGCCGCGGCGATCGCACCCTGCGAGCGGTAGCGTACCGTTTCGCCGTACGTCGTGAACGGGGCGTCGAACAGGACGATCCTGCCGCGTGCGTCGGCAGCGCGCTGCTCCAGCTCGTCGAAGCTGCTCACGACCAGCACTTCGGCGGTGATCCCCTCGGGTGGCGTCGCAACACTGCCGCCGAGCCCCAGCATCGGCAGCTCCTGCTGCCGCGGCTCGATCAGCGCTGCCGATTCTTCGCCCCGAACCCAGTGCGGCACCATGACCGGCTCGCCGCGTACGTTCTCGAGTCCGTCCTGCTCCATCTCCGCGAGGATCCAGTCATGGGCGGCCTCGAGCGAGGCGCTGCCGCTGAACCGGCTGCCGAAGCGGTCGACGAAGTGCGTCAGCCGCTCCCATGCCGCGGTGTCGGCCAGTGCGGCATCGATGAGCCGATCGGCTGCCGGCCGGAGTGCGGCGACCGCATCCTGTTGTGCAGTGGCGGGCACAGCCAGGAACGCGAGTGCGCCGGCAGCAAGAAGGACAGGACGTCGCATGGCGCTTTCCGTGTTGCGGGTCAGGCCGGCGCTCGTGCGCCGGCCGCCGGATTATGCGGAAGCTGCCATGCAGACGCCAGCGCGCGCGGGGCGGCCGCGCGCTGCGGGAAGGTATCCGGACGTTGCCTACTTCTGTGACAGATTGTGCACGTACGCGGCGACGGCCCGGACCTCGTCTGCCGAAAGTCTTGCCCCGCCCATGGGGGGCATCGGAGCCGGGTGCTTCTTCGGCTTCGCGACGCCCGCCTTGATGATCGACTCGATGCCGGCCAGCGAGCCGTCCGTGTTCAGCCACTCGGCGTCGGTGAGATCCGGCGCGAGCGGCGTCCCCTTCGCGTTCACGCCGTGGCAGGTGTAGCAGTTCCCTTTGCCGGTGAAGATCTTCTGCCCCTGCTGCGGATCCTGCACCGCCACGGGCGCGGCCATGGCCACACCGCCGGGCATGATCATGTCAGCCGGTGCATGCGCCGCGGCCACGGTGTCGGGAGCGTACTGCGAGCAGGCAAGCGTCGCCGCAAACAGAACGGCGACGCCGGCCAGCATCCATTCCCATGTCGCTGTGTACTTCATGGCAGTTCTCAGAACGCAGACACGACGCCGAGCGTGATGCGGGCACGCTCACGCTCGAAATCCCACTGCGTCTCTCCGAGGATTCGTACATTGCGCGCGAGCAGCCACGTCGCCCCCAGCGCCGCGGTCTCGTAGCGGTCCAGCAGTCCGTCCTCGCCCTGGCGCACGGTAAAGATGGGGTCGTCCGCCCAGACGCGATTGTACAGGCCCATCAGGAACCAGCGGCCGGTGGGGCCCTGGGGTCCCCAGACCAGCTCGCCCAGCACTGCGTCGACCGTCGTCTCCTCGTCACTGTCGAGGAAGAAGGGGCGCGTGTCCGTGCGTCGCAGGAACTGGCCGTTCAGCTCGAGCTGCCCGGCCGTGAGCGTCAGGTCCGGTCCCCACACGACGACCTCGTTGGACAGGTCGCCACGATCCTCGGGGCCGTACAGCGCATACCCGCCGACGCGCAGCGGCCCGAGCGACTGCGACACGCGGCCGGCAACGGTCTTGAACGCATCTCCGTCGAAGAGCCGGTTCTCGCCCGCTTCGTCGATGCCGCGCCCGTTGACGAGCTGCAGCGTGACGTCACCGCCTTCCCAGGGGGAAGCGAACGCCATCAGGCCGCGGTCGTACGTCAGGTCGAGCCGCGTATCGCCGACGCGGACGCGGTACACGTTGTAGTCCTCGTACTCCAGGCGCAGCTCGCGCTTGAACAGCGGGTCCGACAGCTGGAACTGCCCGACGATCAGTGCCACGCCGCTGCCGAACAGGTCGGTGAACTGGATGTAGGCATCCTCGAGTCCCGCGACTGCACCGCGCTCCGACATGAAGAAGTACAGGTAGTAGCTCACGTTCTTCGCGATCGGCATTCCGGACAGCAGCTTGACGCCGTACGGCGTCTGGAAATCGGCGCGGGCGTCCAGGTCGTCACTGCCGGTCACCACCTGCGCGAACAGGTCGAGCCGCACTGCCAGCGGCAGGCTCTCCGCCAGCACGAGCAGCGGGTCCCCCGTGTTGATCGTGTCGGTCGGCACCTCGCCGGGCGCCATCTGGAAGCCGTTGCCCGCGAACGCCTCGCCGAACTCCGTGAGTCGCGGTGCGGGCGCGTGGCAGAGCGAGCAGGTTACGCGGTAGCGTCGCGCGAACGCCGGGATCGCCGCTGCGGGCGCTACCGAGGTGAACAGGAGTGCGGCGGCGCCGCTCAGAACGACCAGGCCCTTCAGGCCGGCACGCATGGGCCCTCCTCGCATGAGAATCCACCCTCAACATGCGAGCTGCGTCCGGCGGTCCTATCGGAGAAGTCCCGCGCCGGTGACGGGGGAATCCCTACCGCCGCACGGCTCCCCCCTGTTCGTGCAGATGCTCGCGGAAGAACTGGATCGTCAGCGGCCAGGCCTGCCGCGTCGCCTCCGCGTTGGCGCCCTCCTGGCCGCTCTGCTGACGCAGGAAACCGTGCCCGGCACCATCGAAGACGTGCACGTCGTAGGTCTTCCCCAGCGCCTCCATCGTCCGCTGCGCCGCGGGGATCGTCGCGTTCACGCGCTCATCATTGCCGCCATACAGCCCGAGCACGGGAGCCTCGATCCGGCCCAGGAGTGTCGTGTCCGGCGACGAGCCGTAATACACGACCGCCGCATCGACCTCGTCCGACTCGACGGCATGCCGGAACGACGTCGAGCCGCCCCAGCAGTAGCCGACGATGCCGTAGCGGTCGGTCGCCGCCGGCAGTGCCATGCCCCACTCTGCGACTGCCGAGAGCTGCCGGTGGACGTCGGCCGCATCCAGCGTGCGGATCTGCTGAGTCGCCTGCTGCCGGTCCGGCTCGCCGTTGCTGTCCACCGGCACGCTCTTCATCGTGAGCAGGTCGGGCGCGATCGCGATGAAGCCGTCGGCGGCCAGCTGGTCGGCAACCGCACGCACCCAGTTCGTCAAACCATAGATCTCGTGCACGACCAGGACGACCGGAGCCGGCTCCGACGTCTCCGGGTAGACGACCCAGGCACGCACCGAGTCGTTCTCACTGGTCCGTACGACGCTCCACTCCGCGTGTCGCGGCGAGCTGTTCAGCCGGTCCAGCGCCGACTCCGCATCCGGAGGCAGCGGATCCTGTGCGGCGGTGGGCGTCGTGCTCGCGCAGCCGCAGGCAAGCAGCAGGACAAGCGGGCCAATGAGACGATCGCGGACAGGCATGGGGGCCTCCTGGGGGATCCGGCCAGCGGTGCGCGGGCCGCGCGACGTTCTCAGCGTAGACGGACGGGTGAGCCGCCGCAACGCCGGGACACTGTCGTTGTTGCGACCGGCCGCGCGACGGGGCAATATGCGGACCTGATTCCCTCACACACCTCGAAACGCCGGACGGACCGATGAAGCCCATCCTGGCCCTGAGCCTGCTCCTCTCCGCCGCCTGCGCGTCGGCACAGCAGCCGCCACAGGCAGCAGACCCGCACATGCAGACGGCACTGCGCGTGCTGTCACAGACCCCGCTGTTCGACGGCCACAACGACCTGCCCTGGGCGATCCGCAACAATCGGCGGGCACCCTTCGACGTCGCCGCCTACGACCTGCGCGGCAGGACCCCGGGGCATACGGACATCGAGCGGCTGCGCACGGGGCGTGTCGGCGCGCAGTTCTGGTCGGTCTACATCCCCTTCCGTGCGGTCGAGGAGGGCGCCGCCAAGGTTCAGCTCGAGCAGATCGACATCGCCCAGCAGGTCTTCCAGCGCTACCCGGACGTCTTCGAGGAGACACTGACGCCGCAGGAGGTGATGCCGGCGTTCCGCAGCGGCAGGATCGCGTCCGTCATGGGCATGGAGGGCGGTCACGCGATCGAGAACTCGCTGGGCGCACTCCGCTCGTTCTTCGACCTGGGCGCGCGCTACATGACGCTCACCCACTCCAACAACATCGACTGGGCCGACTCCTGCTGCGAACCGCCGCAGCACGGCGGACTGACCGAGTTCGGCAAGGAAGTCGTCCGCGAGATGAACCGGCTCGGCATGCTGGTCGACCTTTCGCACACCTCGCCGGAGACGATGAACGACGTGCTCGACGTCGCCGTTGCGCCCGTCATCTTCTCGCACTCCTCCGCACGCGGCGTGACAGATCACCCGCGCAACGTACCCGACGACGTGCTGCGCCGGCTGCCGCAGAACGGGGGCGTGGTCATGGTCACCTTCGTGCCCAGCTTCATCAACACCGAGAACATGCGCTGGTCCAACCTGCCACCGGAGCAGCGCCGCACGACGCCCGAGCCGGAAACGACCATCGCCGATGTCATCCGGCACATCGAGCACGTGCGCGACGTCGCCGGCATCGATCATGTCGGCATCGGCGCGGACTACGACGGCATCGATTCCGCTCCCGTCGGGCTGGAGGACGTCTCGACCTACCCGAGCCTGTTCGCGGAGCTGGCGCGGCGCGGCTGGTCCGAGGCGGACCTGCGCAAGCTCGCGGGCGAGAACGTGCTGCGCGCCTGGACGCAGGCTGCTGCCGTGGCCGAACGCCTGCAGAGCGAGCGCGGTCCCTCCGTCAGCACGATCGAGGAGCTGGACGGCCGCTGAGCCTTCGCGCTCGTCCGCCAGAACCCGCCGCCTCAAACGAAACGGCCCTCGCCGGTGCGAGGGCCGTTCTGCATGTGCACGAAACGCGAGCGGGACGCCAGCTACACTTCGACCGCCCGGCGCTTCGCGGCCGCCGCGCGTCGCACGGGAACCGACGCCGTTGCTGCCGTCAGTGCCGTGATGTTCACGATCTCGTTCACCGTCGAGTAGTAGTTCAGCACGTTCACGGGGCGGTTCAGTCCCATCAGGATCGGCCCGATCACGTCAGCACCAGCCAGCCGCTGCACGAGCTTCAGCGAGATGTTGCCCGATTGCACGTTCGGGAAGATCAGCACGTTTGCATCGCCCTTGATGCGCGAGTGCGGGAAGTTGGTCTGCGCGATCTCCGGCATGAGCGCGGTGTCCGGCGCCATCTCGCCGTCGACGACCAGGTCCGGCATCCAGCTCCGTGCGATCTGTGCCGCGTCCCGCATGCGCTGCGCAAACTCGTGATGCACGGAGCCGAAATTGCTGAACGACAGCATTGCGACGCGCGGCTCGACGTCGAAGTGGTTGCGCGCGATCGCTGCCGCACTGATCGCGATCTCCGCGAGCTCCTCCGATGACGGCTCTATGTTGACCGTCGCATCCGCGAAGAAGAGCACACGGTCGCCCACGATGACGCAGTACATGCCGGCGACCCGGCGCACGCCCTCCTTCAGCCGGATGATCTGCAGTGCGGGCCGGATCGTGTCCGGATAGGAGCGATGCAGCCCTGCGACCAGCCCGTCCGCATCCCCTCGCTCCAGCATCATGATCCCGAAATAGACCGGGTCGGACAGCAGCAGTGGCGCCTGTCTCGGCGTGACGCCGTGACGCTGCCGCAGCTCGTAGAGGCGCTGGCCGTAGCGGCGGCACAGCTCCTCGTCGCGTACGTCGACGATGGTCGCGCCACGCAGCTCGAGGCCGAGCGCCTGCGCGCGTTCACGGATCGCATCCGGCTCACCGATCAGCACCGGCTCTGCGATCTCCTCCTCCACGATGACCTGGCACGCGCGCAGGATCTTCTCTTCCGTTGCTTCCGGGAAGACGATGCGTCGCGTCGAGGAACGTCGTGCCTGGCTGATCAGGTTGCGCACCACCTTGTGCGACGTCCCCTTGATCCTGCGCTGCAGCGCCTCCACGTACTCGTCCCAGTCCTCGATCGGCTGCCGCGCAACACCGGTTTCCACCGCAGCGCGTGCGACCGCCGGCGCAACATGGGTGAGTACGCGATCGTCGAACGGCTTCGGGATGATGTACTCGGGCCCGAATGAGAAGCGCTCTCCGCCGTATGCATCCGCGACCGAATCAGGCACGTCCTCCTTCGCCAGGTCCGCAAGCGCGCGCGCCGCGGCGATCTTCATCTCCATGTTGATCGCACGCGCCCGCACGTCCAGCGCACCACGGAAGATGAACGGGAAGCCGAGCACGTTGTTGACCTGGTTCGGGTAGTCCGAGCGACCCGTGGCCATGATCACGTCGCGACGCGCGGCGACCGCCTCCTCGTACGTGATCTCCGGGTCCGGGTTCGCCATTGCCATGACGATCGGCGTGTCCGCCATCGAACGGATCATCTCGCCCGTCACCGTGTTCGCCTGAGACACGCCGACGAACACGTCAGCTTCCCTCAGCGCGTCCTCCAGTGTGCGCGCGTCGGTCCTGCGCACGTACCTCTGCTTGTACTCGTTCATCGCGTCGCCGCGACCCTCGTACAGCACGCCCTTGCTGTCCGTCATGAGCACGTTGGCCGGGTCGACACCGAGCGCGACCATCATGTTCGCGCAGGCGATGCCCGCGGCGCCCGCACCCGCGAACACCACCTTCACCCTGTCGATCGACTTGCCGGCGATCTCGAGCGCGTTCAGCAGCGCCGCACTCGAGATGATCGCCGTGCCGTGCTGGTCGTCGTGGAAGACCGGGATGTCCATCTGCCTCTGGAGCTGCTCCTCGATGTAGAAACATTCCGGGGCGCGGATGTCCTCCAGGTTGATGCCGCCGAACGTGGGCTCCATGAGCTTGACGGCACGGATGATCTCGTCCGGGTCCTTCGTCGCCAGCTCGATGTCGAACACGTTCACATCCGCGAATCGCTTGAAGAGCACACCCTTGCCCTCCATCACCGGCTTGCCGGCCAGCGCGCCGATGTCGCCCAGCCCGAGCACCGCAGTGCCGTTGGTCACGACAGCGACCAGGTTGCCGCGGCCGGTATAGCGGAAGGCCGCGTCCGGATCCTTCTCGATGAGGCGGCAGGGAAGCGCCACGCCGGGCGTGTAGGCGAGGGAGAGATCACGCTGCGTCATGCAGGGCTTGGAGGCGATGACCTCCAGCTTGCCCGGCCGCTGACCCTCGTGATACTCGAGTATTTCGCGCTCCTGGATCTTCATGGCACATCCCGTTCTGCAGGTCCACGTCTCACGCGTGGCGGTTTCACTGTTTGTTGAGATGTCATCGTACGTCCCATCGGCGGCTGGCTCAAGCCGGATCGGCTGACCGGGCTGTGGGGAAAATACCGCGTGCCCGCCGCGGATCGGGCGCACGAGCCGTTCCAGCCGCTCACCGCGGTGCCCCGGTCGCCTGCCTGCTGAAACCTGCGTCCCGGCACGACCGCATTGACGTGCGGGTCACGAGGATCAATCCTGTGAGGTATGCGGCACAGGTACGCCCCGGCCGCACTTCCGGAGCCCATCACCACATTTCTTCCTGTCATGGAGAGGTACAGCATGATGCGCAGCACGCGCGCGTTATGGCCGGCCTTTGCGCTTGCCGCATGTGCGGGCAATCCGCAGCCGGCGCAGCCCGACGCGGTCGGCGGTGCAGATCGACCGGCAGCGACGACTGCGGCCCCGGTCGCCGCAGCGGCGACACCGGCCGCCCGCCCATCCGCGCCGGTCACGATCCCGGTCGACTACTACACGCTGGACAACGGGCTGAGGGTCGTTCTCTCGCAGGACAACAGCGCGCCGACTGCGACCGTGGCCGTCTACTACAACATCGGCTTCCGCATCGAGCCACGGGATCGCACCGGCTTCGCCCACCTGTTCGAGCACATGATGTTCCAGGGATCGGAGAACCTCGGCAAGAACGAGTTCATCCAGCTGGTGCAGAACAATGGCGGCAACCTGAACGGCTCGACGCGGTTCGACTTCACGAACTACTTCGAGATCGTGCCGTCCAATGCGCTGGAAACCATGCTGTGGGCCGAGGCGGACCGGATGCGCGGGCTCGCCATCACGGAGGAGAACCTGACGAACCAGCAGGGCGTGGTCATGAACGAGGTCAAGGTCAACGTGTTGAACCAGCCGTACGGCGGGTTCCCGTGGATCGATCTGCCGATGGCCGCGAACGAGAACTGGCACAACGCGCACAACTTCTACGGCGACCTCGAGCACCTGCAGGCTGCGACACTCGACGACGTCCGACTCTTCTTCGAGCAGTACTACGCGCCCAACAACGCGGCCCTCGTCGTGGTCGGTGACTTCGAGCCGGCACGGACGAAGGCGTGGATCGAGCAGTACTTCGGCGACATCCCCGCGGTCGAGCTCGCACCCCAGCCGGACATCGGCGAGCCGCGCCAGACCGCGGAGAAGCGGCATACGCGCGTGGACCCGCAGGCGAACCGGCCGGCCCTGGCACTCGGCTACAAGGCCCCGGAGTCGGGCACGCCCGAGTACTACGCGCTGGGCGTGATCGAGCAGATCCTCTCGGCCGGCCGCGACAGCTGGCTCTACCAGTCACTGGTGCAGGACCAGGCGCTGACGGGCAGCGTGTCGTCGAGCATGAACCCGCTCGGCAACATGCACAACATCGATGGCCCGACCCTCTACCAGGTCTGGCTCTTCCACGACAGCGACAGGACCGCCGACCAGATCGTCGCAGCGATCGACGAGCAGATCGGCCGGCTGCAGGCCGCCCCCGTCGACCAGGAAACCCTGGACCGCGCACTGGTCAAGATCCGCTCCGGCCTCTACAGCATGCTCGAGAGCGGCTTCGGCCGCGCCGACCTGCTCGCGTCATTCGCGCTCTTCGACGACGATCCGCAGAAGATCAACCGCCTCGAAGCGGAGTTCCGGAAGGTCACGCCGGAACTCATCCAGCGTGTCGCCCGCGAGTACCTGCGCAACACCAATCGGACCATCGTCACTGTCGAACCGGCGAGCGCATCATGAGGGGCGTGGACATGAACCAGGTATCGAATGGGGCGGGGCGCTCGCAGATGGTGAGGCGGGCCGGGGCCCGCGCCCGGGCCGGGGCCGGGAACTGCGGGTTTTCTGGGAGCGCTGCTCGTGGGGCCGCGGCAACCGCCCTGGTGCTCGGGCTCGCACTTCCCCTGCCGGCGGCCGCACAGAAGGAGGCGCCGCCGGAGCCGGGGCCGGCGAAGAACATCACGCTGCCGACGCCGCGCACATTCACGCTGGACAACGGGCTCGAGGTCAAGCTGCTGGAGTACGGGACCGTGCCGAAGGTGGCGGTGCAGCTCGTCATGCGGGTCGGCAACGTGGACGAGGCGGCGGACGAGGTGTGGCTCACCGACCTGATGGGCGACATGATGATCGAGGGGACTGCGTCGCGCAGCGGGGAGCAGATCGCGCTGGAGGCCGCGAGCATGGGCGGCTCGCTCAACGTCGGGGTCGGCCTGGACGAGACGACCATCGGCGGTGACGCACTCGCGGAGTTCGCGCCGGCCATGATCGCGCTGGTTGCGGACGTCGCTCGGAATCCGGCGTTCCCCGCGACCGAGCTGGAGCGGCTCAAGGCCGACATGCTGCGCTCCCTCGCGATCACGATGAGCCGGCCGCAGTCGCTCGCGCAGCAGACATTCATGGCGGCGCTCTACGGTGATCACCCGTACGGCCGGGTCTTTCCGACGCCGGAAATCGTGAGCGCCTTCACACTCGACCAGGTGCGCGCATTCCACGACGAGCATTTCGATGCGTCACGCGCGCGGCTGTACGTCGTCGGGCAGTTCGATGACGCCGCCGTCGAAGAAGCGGCCCGCCAGGCGTTTGCCGGCTGGGCAGCGGGCAGCGAGGTCGCGCCAGCGCCTGCGACTGCACGCGCCAGCTCGCGGGGCAGGCCGGTCATCCACCTGGTGGACCGACCCGGCGCCGTGCAGTCCTCGATCTACATCGGACTGCCGGTCGTGGACCCGACGCACGCCGATTACGTTCCCCTGCAGGTCACCAACACGCTGCTCGGTGGCGCGTTCTCCTCACGCATCACGCGCAATATCCGTGAGGACAAAGGCTATACGTACTCGCCCTTCAGCATGGTGAGCAGCCGGTACCGCACCGCCTTCTGGGCCGAGATCGCCGACGTGACCACCGCGGTGACAGGCGCGTCCATCGGCGAGATCATCAAGGAGATCGAGCGACTCGCCGCAGAGCCGCCACCGGTCGAGGAGCTCCAGGGGGTCCAGAACTACATGGCCGGGACCTTCACGCTCAGTGCAGCGTCGCGCTTCGGCATGCTCGGTCAGCTCCGCATGCTGGACCTGCACGGACTGCCGGCCTCGTACCTCCGCAACTACGTCCAGAACGTGTACGCGGTCACACCCGCTGACGTGCAGCGTATCGCGCGCCAGTACCTTGCCACCGACCGGATGGTGATCACCGTCGTCGGGGATCGGTCGCAGATTCTCGAGCAGGTCCAGGCGTTCGGTGAGGTGATAACGGACTGAGGCCACAGGAGCGTCGCGCCGGCACCGGTTTGACCCGGTGCCGGCATCGCTCTACCCGGCGCATCACGAGACTGCCTCGAACGACGATTCCTCCTGCAGCTCGCCCGCGTCGTCCAGCTCGCCTGCCCCGCCATTCGCTGAAAGCGTGTCGGCTCCCGCCTGCAGGCGCCACGACATGATGCCCGAAAGCGCCTGTCGTAACCGTCGCAGGGTGCCGCGAGACGACGTGGCGGATAGGTTAAGCTGCAACCACAGGATTGCCGGGACGTGATGACGCGCGAGTATGGCCGAACGACTGTCGCGAGCGGCTGTCGGGCGGCGCATGACCCGCTGATGCGAAATCTGCACTCAAAACAAATTTTCGGGCGGAGTGGCGCATGAAGAGGATGTGCGGTGTCGTACTGCTGGGCGTGACGGTCGCATGCGGTGATACGACCGGCCCTGGTGCCAACCCGGCCGGAGCGGTTGTTCCTGCAAGTGCGCAGGCGCAGACCGGTGTAGTGGGTCGGATCGTCGATCAGGCCCCGGCCGTACTGGTCACGGATGCATCGGGAAGCCCGATGGTCGACATGCAGGTGCACTGGACCGTGACGGCGGGTGCCGGCTCCGTCAGCGGCGGCGGCCGGACCGGAGGCGACGGAGTCGCGCGCGCCGCCTGGACACTGGGTCTCGGGGCCGGTACACAGACACTCGAAGCGCGGGTCGGGACTCTGCCCGCGGTCACGTTCTCGGTGAATGCGCTCGCCGACGCTCCGTTCGCGATCCGACCCAGCCGGGATACGGTTGCTTTCGACCTGCCGCTGGACAGCCTGCGGCTGTCGGCGGTCCTTGTGGATCAGTACGACAATCCTCTGCCCACCGCATCCCTCGCCTGGACGTCGGGCGACATCGACGTCCTCTCCATCGACGGTGATGGGTTGGTGCGAGTCCAGGGCGGCGGAGCGACCACGCTCAGCGTCTCCGATGGAACACTGTCGGCTGATGTCCACGGCCTGGTTGACATGCCGACATTCTCCGTGCCGTTCGTTGACCTGGATCTCGTTGTCTTCTTCTCGCCTTTCGGGGACCCGCTGAGCGAGCAACATGATAACGTTGCGTACGAGCTTTACATGGACGACGACAGCATGGCAGTGAGGTCCGTATCCACTGGCGTCGTGGAGCGGGTGTGGTACCAGGAGGACACGAACGACTACGAGGTTTTCGTTCGCTACAGCGACGCATGGCTCGTGCTCTACGATCACCTCGTTGCGCCTGCTGTTGCGGCAGGCGACGTCGTTCAGCCGGGTGATACCCTGGGGCTGGTCGCATACTTCGGCAACTACCAGGTCGGCAACGACCTCCTCCCGATGGGGCGCATCGAGCTGCAGGTCAACTACGAACGAGGCAACACAGGTATGGCGTGGTGTCCCGCCCTGTTCGGCACGCCATCGTTCAATGCCGCTCACGACGAGGCGCTGGCGCGCGTCAGCAGCAGCCCTGCCACGTGCTCGAAGATGATGGCCGCGCCCTGAAGAACCGCAGGCCACTTCAGTCGACGCGAACGCCGCGTGGCCGCCACGCGGCGTTCGTGTGCGGATGCACTCGTGAGCTGCTGCCGCCGTCGCCCCTCCACCACATCCGTGCTGGCGCCGCCCGGATCCGCCCGCTATCCTGTGACGACGAGCCGTAGATTGACACCTCTCACGTCGTTCTTCCGTACTGCATAGCACACGTCGCCACCACGGGACGTGCTCCGATCCACTCCGGCTCCGGGGTGATACATGCACACGATGTTCACCATCGCGCTGCTGACGGGCGGGATCATCCTCGCGATCCAGGTGCTTCTCAGCCTGGTTGGCATCGACAGGTCGTTCACGGACACCGACTTCGATGTTTCGGACGGGCACAGCCCCGCGCTGAGCGGGGCGGAGCTGCTGAGCGTTCGTTCGCTTGCGGCCGCGGCGGCGCTGTTCGGCGCGACCGGGCTCGCCCTCGACCGGTACATGCCCGCCCTCGTTGCGGCGTTGCCCGCCCTGCTGGCCGGGTTCGGCGGTGCCGTCCTGAACGCGTACCTGACCCGGTTCATGCTGCGGGCCCAGAGTGACGGCTCGCTGCGCCTCGCGAACGCAGTGGGTGCCACGGGCAGGGTCTACCTGCCGATACCGGCCGCAGAGACCGGAACGGGTATCGTCCAGTTCGAGCTGCAGGGTCGCACGGTGGAGCTGCGCGCGGTGACGCGCGAGGGTGCCGACCTGCCCACGGGTGCAGCAGTTCTCGTAGTCGCCGTCGATCCGGCAGGGGAGACGGTCGAAGTCGTATCCACCTCCAGCATCGAGGCACTGTCATGACACGAATCCATGCCATGATCGGTGTGCTGCAGCTTCCCGACGTCAGCACGCTGTCGCCGGCAGTTCTCATCACGGGCGTGCTCGTGCTGCTGTTCCTCAGCATCACGATGCTGTTCGTGAGCCGCTACCGCCGCTGTCCGGCGAACCGCGTGCTGGTGATCTCGGGACGCGTCGGAACGGGGCAGTCGGCCCGGGTGATCAACGGTGGCGGTGCATTCATCTGGCCGGTCATCCAGGAGTACGCGTTCCTGGATCTCACGCCGCTGCAGATCGACATCAACCTCACGGATGCGCTGTCGCTCGAGAACATCCGCGTGAAGGTGCCCAGCCAGGTCACGGTTGCCGTGGGTGATACGCCGGAGTTCCAGCAGAATGCGGCGGCCCGCATCCTGAACCTGTCGGCCGATGCGACGCGCGAGCTTGCGGCGAACATCATCTTCGGCCAGATGCGGCAGGTCATCGCTTCCATGCGGATCGAGGACATCAACCGCGACCGCGACCAGTTCCGCGCGAACATCGAGCACGCGCTCGAGCCGGAGCTGAAGAAGATCGGCCTCAAGCTGATCAACGTGAACATCAAGGACCTGAACGACGAGTCCGGCTACATCGAGGCGATCGGCCGCGAGGCGGGTGCGCGGGCGGTGAACAAGGCGAAGGGCGACGTCGCGGAGCAGGAGAAGCTCGGCGCGATCGCCGTCGCACAGGCGGAGCAGGAGAAGGACATCGAGGTCTCGAACGCGAATCGTGAGCGCGAGATCGGGGTGAAGTCGGCAGCGCGTGACACGGCGGTTCGGCTTGCCGACCTGGACCGGGAGACTGCAGTCGCGCAGCAGCGCGCGGAGTTCGCGCGCGACACGGAGATCGCGCAGGCGGACCAGGAGCGGCGCATCGCGGTGTCGGCTGCGAACGCCAACGCGATCACGGGTGAGACGGAGGCGCAGGCCAGCATCGCGGCCGCGCAGGCGAAGCTGCAGGTGAAGCAGGCCGAGGCGTTCGAGCTGGGCGAGACGCGCAAGCGTGTCGCGTCCGCAGCGGTATCCGAGGCGGAGAACCGGGCGCAGGCCAAGGCCGCTCTCGCGGAGGCGGAGCGTATCGAGGCCGAGCGACGCGCGGCGCTCGAGGCGCCGGCCAAGGCGGAAAAGGCCCGTCGCATCGTCGAGGCCGAAGCACTGGCCGAGAGCAGGCGGCTCGAGGCGCAGGGCGAAGCCGCCGCGATCTTCGCGCGGCTGGAAGCGGAAGCGCGCGGTGAGTACGAGAAGCTGTCGAAGAAGGCCGAAGGTCTCGAGCGCATCGTCGCCGCGTGCGGCAGCGCCGACGAGGCGTACCGCCTGCTCATGCTCGAGAAGATCGAGTACCTCGCCGACAAGACCGCCGAGGCGGTCAGCAACATCCGGTTCGACAAGGTCGTCATGTGGGGCGGCGCGAATGGCAACAGCGCGGGTTCGGGCGTCAGCAGCTTTGTCACCGACCTGATGAGCACGATTCCGCCGGCGCTGCACACGATGATGAACATCGGTGGCGTGAAGCTCGGCGACGGCGTGGTACAGCTCGTGGAGGACGAGCCCTCGGTCGCCGCGCCTGCCGGGGATGGGACGAAGAAGGTGGTGGAGCTGCCCGAGTAGTTACTGCTTGAACTGCGGGTTATGGGCGGTGGGTGGTGGGAGACGCGCGCTGTTGCGCGCTTGGGTGGCGGACACTTCGGGATGAGTGGCGGGTGGTGGGCGGTGGGGTTGTCGCCCCATGGAGTCGCCCTCGCCCCGTGGAGTCGCCCTCGCCCCGCGGAGTCGCCCTCGCCCCGTGGAGTCGCCCTCGCCCCGTGGAGTCGCCCGCGCCCCGCGGAGTCGCCCTCGCCCCGTGGAGGCGCCCGTTGGAATGAAAGCGGGCGGATCCTTTCGGATCCGCCCGCTGCTTTCTGTTACACCAATTGAAGCAATGTCGCGGTT